>DASVGZ010000026.1:0-3397 GCA_036379275.1 Acidiphilium sp.
ATCGGCGGCGTCGCCGACATGGAAGGTGGCACCGATCCGGGCAGCGGTTTCCGCAAGCCGGTCGTGCCGGCGGCCGATCAGGAGAACCGAGGCGCCTTCCGCAACAAAGTGGGTCGCCACGGCCGCGCCGATTCCGGTGCCGCCGCCGGTGATCGCGGCGACCCGGCCGACGAGGCGGCCGCTTTTGCCTCGATCCGCGTTCATGCCTTCTCGTGTCCGAGTTGGGCGAAGCGCGCCGGCTCTTTTGCCCGCAGACGGACCGCGAGGATAATGCCGGCAATGGCGGCGAGAACGATCAGGCCCGGGAGTGAATAAGACATGATTTTCGAGGCTCCGGTCAGGGCATCGAAATGGACGATCGCCAGGGCCAGGATGATCGTCAGCAGGATGCCGGCGATGCAGGGTGCTATGGTCGTGGTCCATCGGCCTTCAGCGGCATCCGGATTGCGTGCGAAGAAGCCGGGAACCGCGAAGGAGGCGATCGCCATCAGTGCGATCACGCCGAGGGTGGCGACATTGGTCAGCCAGGAGAACAGGGTGAGCACCGGATCGGCGTGGCAGATCGCGAAGATTGCCACCACGATCGCGGCAAGGATGCTCTGGGCGGCCGAACCGATATACGGGCTCTGATGGCGTTCATGCGTTCTGCCGAAGGTCGCGGGCAGCAATCCTTCCCGGCCCATGGCGAAGAAATAGCGGGCGACGGAATTGTGGAAGGCGAGCAGGCCGGCATAGACGCTGGTGACGAACAGGATACGCATGATCGCGGTCAGCCCGTGGCCGACATACTGGTTCGACAGGATGAAGAGAAATTGGGTCGGATCCTGAAGGCCGGTCAGCAGTTTCACGAGTTTGCCGGCGCCGGCGCCGTTGACCATGCACCAGGACGAGAATGTGTAGAAGATGCCGACCAGAAGCACGGAGGCGTAGGTTGCCCGCGGAATCGTGCGTTTCGGATCTTTCGCTTCCTCGCCATAGATCGTCGTCGCCTCGAAACCGACGAAGGATGCGAAACAGAAAAGCAGGCCGATGGAGGGCGACATCGAGAAGATGGCGTGCGGCGTGAAGGGTTCGACCGAGAGCCCGCTGTTGCCGCCATGCCGGGTGATCGCGATATCGAGGATCAGGACGGCGACGTATTCGCAGCCGACGAGAACGGACAGAACCCTGGCGGAAAGATCGATCTGCCGGTAGCCGAACACCGCGATGCTGATCAGGGCGACGGCGGCATAGAGCCACCAGGGCAGGGAAACGCCGAACTCCGACCGGAACAGGCCCGAACAGGCGGTGCCGAACATGCCGTAGAGGCCGATCTGCATCGCATTATAGCCGACAAGGGCGATCATCGCCGCGCCGCCGCCGGCGGTGCCGCCGAGGCCGCGTGCGGCAAAGGCGTAGAAAGCACCGGCATTGGTGACATGACGCGCCAGTGTGCAGTAGCCGACGGCGAAAATCAGAAGGAGGATGACGGTGATGACATAGGTGCCCGGAATGCCGGGACCGTTGCCGAGAAGCATTCCGACCGGAACGCCACCGGCGATCGCGACCAGAGGGCCGGCCGCCGAAATCACGAAAAATGTTATCGCGCCGACGCCGAGAGCGCCCTTGCGCAACTGGTTGGACGATGGGGTGGTCGCTTCGATGGTATCGGATGCCATGGCTACACGGTCTCCGGAGCGGGAGTGAAGGTTGCCGGCATGGCGAGGGCGCCGATCGGGAAGTTGACGAGCGTTTCGAAACCGTTATCGGCATAGCCGAGGATTTTTCCATCGGTGCGCAGGGAATCGAGATCGACGGTGACGATTCCGAGGGTCGGAACGATCTTTTCGAGCCAGATGAACAGATAGAGCCGATCGCGCAGTTTGAAATAATGACAGCGATCGGTATCGCCCAGACCGGCCTCGACGCCGGACAGGCAGTGCCATGTGTAGAAATTCGGGTTCAGGTAGATGTGTTCGTAGAGTTCGGTCGGGCTGTAGCGGTAGCGGATGCGATGGCCGATCAGTTCATCCGTTATCGGGAATCCCGGGGTTGGAGCGGCGGTGCCGGTCGGGGCCGGATGCAGGATGGCGGGGCGGAACCGGATATCGACCGGTGTCAGCGATTCGCCGTTTCGCACGCGGGCGAACAGGCTTCTGGCGACATCGGGTTCGGTCGGCAAAGTCGTGGTGATTTCCAGCGCCGATCCGGTCTCGAGGTCGAGCAGAAGGGTCATCGAGGATCGGGGGCGGTCAGAGGGCAGAAAATCGATGAAACAGATGCCGGAGCGGAGCGAGGTGATCCGGGCGGAATATCGGCCGGTGCCGGGCAGTTCGATAGACCCGTTGTTTTTGTCGCGGATGAACCGGTATTCGACGGTTTCGCCATCGACGAAGCGCAGGCCGATCGAACGGCCATCGAGATCCCGGGTTTCGTTCAGACTGTTGCTGTCGGGCCTGAAACCTTCGGCCAGAGCGCCGACGCTGATCCATGGTGAATTTGCCACGAGATGTCCTTGCCGGTTGTTTGCGTGACTTGCATTTCCTCGGCGCGGTTCTCATGAGCGGCGCCAGTCTCAGACTGGCTGAAATTTGCGATGTTAAACAATTGCGATTCCCGCCGGTTTTCCGATAATATGCGCCATGAGCGGGTGCGTGGCCCGTGCCGTGCGTTTCTCCAACGCCCATCGCCCCGCCTGAGAGGTTCAGGCAGGGGGAATGCGACCGGATGGGGGGCGTGGGTTGCTACGGGGGTGAGCGGGCGGCGGCGGCACGGGCCGAGCGGATGCGTTCTTCGCGAAGTCGGGCGAGCTGTTCGAGAAACAGGGGATAGCGGCGCTCGGGCGGGATCTGGGCGTCGTACGGGATGTTGCTCGGCATCGGTTTGCCGGTTGAGTCCGGACGCCGGGGTTTTTCGAACGGATCGACAAGGACGATTTTTTTCAGACACTCCGGTACTTTGAGACCGAGAGCGTGGCAGAGCGGACGCAATGCGTCGCCGTAGCGGGGATCTTCCTCAAGGATGTATGCGATCCCCGGATCGGCGAGGAAGGCGCAAAATTCATCGGCGATACCGCCGGCCTCGGGAACGAGGCTGACCAGCCAGGCGAAGCCGCGCGGGAATTTGACGCAATCCGGTTTTCGCTCGCTGTATCGCGCGCGAAATTCCTCTTTGGACATGGTGTAGGCGGGACGGAACCGATAGGGCAGGACGAACGGATAGGGCGTGGTTGCGATGGTTTTGAGCCTTGTGATCAGGCGGGTGAACCGCGCGACCAGAAGCGGGACGTAGAGGGCAAGGATCGATTCATCGCCGAAGTTGCCGCCGCCAGTGCCGCGCGCAGAAACCGCAGCGCGGAGACCCTCGATCAGACCGGTGAAGGTCTCGATGAAGGTGTTTGCCAGGGTGCTGGCGAGGC
>DASVGZ010000027.1:0-5976 GCA_036379275.1 Acidiphilium sp.
ATGATCGCCGACCATTACGAGGCGCGAAAGATGCCGCCGCGCTCCGGTGATCTGCCATACCGGCCGATCCGCCCCGAGCTGCTCTATCTGGACCGGACCAGTTTTCCAGCGATCCTTGCGCAGCGTCAGGCCACCGGCTTCTCGCCGTTCGGCAAACCGGACGGCGTGGAAGGTATCGAGGCCGGCGGGCGGCCGGGTGCGATCCTGGCACAGGGGCCGGCCGGCGCTTCGGTGTTCGAGGAATTCCGCCTGCTCGCCGCGCGCTGGCGCGAGACCGGGCGGAAGGTCGTGCTTGCGGCATGGAGCACAGGGTCTCGGGACCGGCTGGCGGCGCTGCTGCGCGACCACGGGATGCGCTCGATCCCCATCGACCATGCCGGCGAGGCGCGGATCGCCCGGGGCGATGCGGTTCTGCTCGCCACCCTCGGGCTGGAGCGGGGGTTCGTCGCCGACGATCTCGCGATCGTCGCCGAACAGGATTTGCTGGGGCAAAGAATCGCGCGGCCGCCGCGCAAGCGCCAGCGCGCCGACCAGTTCATCGCCGATGCGACCGAGATCGCCGAGGGCGATCTGGTGGTGCATCAGGATCACGGAATCGGACGGTATGACGGGCTGGTGACGCTGAGCGTCGACAACGCGCCGCATGATTGTCTGCGTCTGATTTATGACGGCGGCGACAAGCTGTTCCTGCCGGTCGAGAATATCGACCTGCTGTCGCGCTTCGGCACCGAGACCGGAGGCGTCGGCCTCGACAAGCTCGGCGGCGCGTCCTGGCAGGCGCGCAAGGCCCGTGCGAAGAACCGCATCCGCGACATGGCGGCCGGGCTGATCCGCATCGCCGCCGAGCGCAAGCTGCACGATGCGCCGCTGCTCGCCGCCGAGGATGGCAGTTTCGCCGAGTTCTGTGCCCGTTTCCCCTATACCGAGACCGAGGATCAGGCGAAGGCGATTGCCGACGTGCTTGAGGATCTGGCTTCGGGCAAGCCGATGGACCGGCTGGTGTGCGGCGATGTCGGCTTCGGCAAGACCGAGGTTGCGCTGCGCGCTGCTTTCGTCGCCGCGATGGCGGGCACTCAGGTTGCCGTGGTGGTGCCGACCACGCTGCTCGCGCGCCAGCATTTCCGCCTGTTCTCCGAGCGCTTTGCAGGGCTGCCGGTGAAGGTCGCCCAGCTTTCGCGGCTGGTTTCGGCGAAGGAGGCGACACGGGTGAAGGCCGGGCTCGCTGACGGCAGCGTCAATATCGTGGTCGGCACTCACGCACTGCTCGCCAAATCGATCGCCTTTACCGATCTTGCCCTGCTGATCGTCGACGAGGAGCAGCATTTCGGCGTTGCCCATAAGGAACGGCTGAAGCAGATCAAGGCCGATATCCATGTCCTGACCCTGACCGCGACGCCGATTCCGCGCACCTTGCAGCTTGCGCTGACCGGGGTGCGCGACCTGTCGCTGATCACCACGCCGCCGGTAGACCGGCTGGCGGTGCGCACTTTCATCATGCCGTGGGACGGGCTGGTGGTCCGCGAGGCGATCGCGCGCGAACGGTTTCGCGGCGGGCAGTTGTTCTGCGTGGTGCCGCATATCGACGATCTCGACCGGATGCGCGAGCGACTGGCCGAGATCGCGCCAGATCTGCGCTGCGCGGTTGCCCACGGACGACTCGCGCCGACCGAGATCGAGCGGGTGATGACCGAATTCAGCGAAGGGCGGCATGACGTTCTGCTTGCGACCAATATCGTCGAATCCGGGCTCGATATGCCGCAGGTCAACACGATCCTGATCTGGCGGGCCGATCTGTTCGGGCTGGGTCAGCTTTATCAATTACGCGGGCGGGTCGGACGCGGCAAGCAGCGCGGCTACGCCTATCTGACCTGGCCGCCGGCGCACCGGCTCGCCGCATCGTCGGAAAAGCGGCTTGAGGTGATGCAGACGCTGGACACGTTGGGTGCGGGATTCACCCTCGCCTCGCACGATCTTGACCTGCGCGGCGCCGGCAACCTGCTCGGCGATGAGCAGTCCGGCCATATCCGCGAGGTCGGCATCGAGCTTTATCAGCAGATGCTGGAGGATGCGGTCGCCGATCTGCGCGCCGCCGGCGGTGGCAAGGATGCGCGCGAGGCAGCGCGCGACTGGACGCCGAATATCAGCCTCGGCCTGCCGGTGTTGATTCCCGAAACCTATGTGACCGATTTGCCGGTGCGGCTCGGGCTCTACCGGCGGATCGGCGCGCTCGGAACCGATGCCGAAAGCGAGGCGCTGGCCGCCGAACTGGTGGACCGGTTCGGACCGTTGCCGACGGAGGTGGACAATCTGCTCGCCACCGTCTCGCTCAAGCGGGCCTGTCGCGAGGCCGGGGTAGAAAAACTCGAAGCCGGGCCGAAGGGCATGGTGGTCGGGTTCAGGGGCAATTCCTTCGCCAATCCGGGCGGGTTGATCGCCTGGCTTGCGACCCGCGCGGGAGTGCTGCGGCTGCGCCCGGACCACAAGCTGGTTTTGAGCCGCGAGATGGATGTGGCCGCGCGGCTCGCCGCCGCACGCGATATCGTGTCGAACTTGCAGCGCCTGATAATTCAGGCGGCGGCTGCGTAGTTTCAGAATCGTCATTGCCAGGCAATGACCGAATTGAAATTTGCATCGCAGGGAACGGACCTCATTTCCTCGTGATGAAGGCGCCCCGCATCGGGCCGCTCCATCCAGCGAGGTTTCATTCATGACACTCCACAGCAGAACACTTCCGTTCGCGGCGCTTGCCGGACTGATTGCTACGCCGTTTCTGACCGGCATCGCCATGGCCCAGACCAGCGCGGCATCGCAGTCCGCGCAGCCGCCGGAGGTCGCGACGCCGGCCCAGCCGATCACGCAGGGAACCATCACCAAGGCTGGTCATGCGCTGCGCCAGGTGGTTGCGATCAACAAAAGTTATGGCAACGAGGCGGCGAAAACCAGCGATTCGGCCGAGAAGCAGCAGCTTGTGGCTGCGGCGAAGCAGAAAGCGGTCGGGGCGATCACCAGTCAGGGCCTGACCGTCGGTCAATACAACCAGGTGCTTGCCTCGGCTCAGCAGAATCCGGGGGTGCGCCAGCAACTGCTCAGTGCGGCCGGCATATCCGAACAGAAATAGGGACGAAATTTCTGGTCAGGCCGGTTCCAGAATGACTGCCGTACCATAGGCGGTGACTTCGTTCATTGCCTGACCCCGGCCGGCATCGAATTCGCCGGAATCGAAGCGCATCCCGACGATCGCGTTGGCACCGAGCGAGGCGGCATGAGCTCTCAGGGCTTCAATCGCCTCGTCGCGGGTTCGGCCGACCATCTGGATATAGCCGCCCTGCGAACCGCCGAAGACTGCGCGGATATTGCCCAGCATGTTGCCGACGATGTTGCGGCTTCGGATCGATGTGCCGTAGACCGGCCCGATGATCCGGGCGATGCGCGCGCCCGCGACTTCGTTGATGGTGACGACGAGGATATCGGCCATGCCTGGCTCCGTTTCGTGGTTGCGGGACGGCAACATCGAACATTATTGTTTTTCGTGCAACGAATATTCGTGCGGTGTTCGCGCAACGCGCCATCGGAGGTTCAATTTCAAAACAGGTTTCGGGGTGCTGTGGAGGGTGTTGCGAGTCAAAATGGCACCAGGTCATCCAGAATCTGCTGACCGACTCGCGGGGATTGCTCGGCGCTGAGCAGGCCGCGCCCGCCGTAGGAAATCCGTGCCTCGGCAAGTTGGTCCGCCTGAATCGTGTTGTTGCTCGCAATGTCCTGAGGCCGGCAGATTCCTTTGACAGTCATCACCCGTAATTCGTTATTCACCCGCATTTCCTGCCGAGCCACCACCACAAGATTGCCGTCAGGAAGAACCTGAGTGATCTCGCCCGCGAGTGACAAGGTGACGCTTTCGTTACGCTGAATCTGGCCGGTGCCGGTCGAATTCCCGGTTCCCGATACGGAAACCAGATTCGCCGGGTTGACCGCCTTGCCCAATACCCGGGGAATCATCCCTTCAAGCCCGAACAGGTTTGGGATGCCCATCGATTCCGAACCGGTGCGGCCTAGTGTCGTCTGATCCTTCAGGGTCGCATCATCGTTGATATTGACCAGAATGGTGATGATATCTCCAGCGCGTGACGCGCGCTGATCCTTGAAGAACGCACGTGCTCCCCGTCGCCACAGACTGTCAGGAGCCATCGGCGCCGGATTCAGTGCCGGGGTCGGCATACTGACCGGCCGCCAGTTCGGCGCCTGGGTCGGGTTTTCGATCGGTGACATCGGCGGCGCATGACCGATATAGGCAAGATTGGAAAATACACTGCACCCGCCAAGCGGCAACGTCGACAGAACGACAGCGATACGGAAAATCGCCGGCGTTGCCTTTGAAGGCTGCCGGTTCATCAGCTTCTGCTCGCCAGACCGTAATAGGGAATTGTGGTTTGCGTCCGTGTTGGCACACTTCCGGGCATGACATGCGCGTGATCAGGGCCGTCGATGACCGCCTGAATGATGGCATGAGAGGTTGGATTGAGCACAGGAATTACCGAGCCGTTGCCGCCCGCAGCCAGAGCTACCCCTCGTGCTGTAACCTCCAGCCCGGGCATTTCCACCGTAAGGCTGACCATCGCACCGCGCGCGATCAGTTCAGGCGTAACCAGTATCCGGTTGGAAAGTGGCACGCCTGGAGAGATCGCCCGATCGATCTGCATTCCGAGCGCCTGGGTCGGATCTGTAATCGCGTCCGGTGGCACATCTCCTCGTGGCACCCAGGCGAGCCTGATATCGCTGCTTCCCAAAACCGCTCCAGGTGTAAGGGCGTGAACGGCAACCACGACTTGCACGGCCGGTTCGGCCAATCCGGTGATCGTTGCGCTTTCAGCATTCATTCCTGTCGCACTGATCAGAAGGTGAGCACGAAAACGTCCGCTCATCCGGTCATAGGCGATGCGGTTGACCAGAATCTCCGGTTTTGCGCCAGGCGGGATCATCGGCGGATTGGTATCGCCGATCCGGATTGCGGCGTGATCGGGTGCGCCGGCGAGTCGCAAGGCATTGCCCAACGTCGCGATCAGAAGGCTGTGGTCGATTGGAGTGCCGGGCCGTTCGATCACGACCGTTGCCGCCGATGTCTTCGGAGTCCAGTCGACACCGTATCGGCTTGCGATAATCGCAAGCTGGGACGCACCTATCAGAATCCGTGCTCCTGGCGCAGGCCCGGGCCCCAGCACCGTATCGGCCTGAGCGCCGGGATTTTGAAACAGGTCGCGGAGTTCCACTATCGGCCGGTCGATCGAGACCAGTTCGCGCAGTGTCGGCGTTACCGGCGAGGCCGCGTGCACCGAAGCGGGTTCAATGACAACCGCGGCAGCCATAATTGCTGAAATCAGCTTTCGCATCGCGGTTACAGATGGGTGAGTGTGGACATCATCTGGTTGGCGGCCGTGATGACCTGACTGTTCATCTCGTAGGCACGCTGTGCGGTGATCAGATCGGTGATCTCGCTCACCACGTTGACATTGGAGTTCTCGACGAATCCCTGCATGACCGTCCCGAACCCGGGTGCGCCCGGCACGCCCGAGACGGGATCGCCTGATGCCGCGGTTTGTACGAACAGGTTGCCTCCCTGCGCCGATAGTCCGGCATCATTGGGAAACGCTGCGAGTTGCAACTGTCCCACTGTCTGTGGTGCGGTTTGTCCCGGCAGGCTGGCCTGAACCTGGCCGGAGGCATTGATCGTCACGTTGGTCGCATTGGCGGGCACCTGAATGCCGGGCTGCACCACGTAGCCGTTGCTGGTGACGATGGTGCCGTCTGGTGCGAGTCCGAATGTACCGTCCCGCGTATAGGCGGTCTGCCCAGAGGGAAGAGTGATCTGAAACCAGCCATTGCCCGAGATCGCGAGATCGAGCGTGTTGCTGGTTTGCTGCAGGTTACCCTGCTGATCGATCCTGTAGATGCCGGCGGTTTTGACGCCGAGACCGATCTGGG
>DASVGZ010000028.1:0-3641 GCA_036379275.1 Acidiphilium sp.
TTCGAATTGTCGAGCCCCTCGGGTCACTTTCTGACAAGGCCGTCGTTGTCGCGACTGACCGACGCGGAACAGGATTTTCGGCACTGGCTTCTGTCGCGCGTCGCCAGACATCCACATCCTGCGGAGTGAGCAATTTCACCCGAACGGATCGACTCGAATGATCCAGTCCGTCCGGATATTGCTCTAACCCAGCGCCGCCAGCGCGTCCTGCTGCAAGGCCGGGTTGGCGATCGCGAGCATCGTGCCATCGCTGTCGATGGTCAGCCGCTTGCCCTGCCAGTCGGTGGCGACTCCGCCCGCCGCCTCAATCACCGGAACCAGTGCCGCCCAGTCCCACACTTTCAGTCCGGCTTCGGCGACCACGTCGATCTGGCCGAGCGCGAGCAGGCCATAGGCATAGGCATCGCCGCCCCAACTGACCCGTCGGCAGGCAGCGGAAAGCCGGCCGAATCGCGCCGTCTGTCCGGCATCGAGCATTTCGGGCGAAGTGCAGGAGAGTTCGGCGTCGGCCAATGCAGGCACCCGCCGCACGCCCGCGACACCGCCATACCGGCCGGTAAAACTCAGCTTGCCATTCACGGCCAGCCAGCGCTCGCCGCTGATCGGCTGGTCGATCAGGCCGAGCACCGGCACTCCGTCATCGAGCAGCGAGATCAGGGTCGCAAAGGTCGGCCGGCCGGTGATGAAGGCACGGGTGCCATCGATCGGGTCGATCACCCAGGTGAACCGCGAGCTGCCCGCACCCTGCCCGCCCATCTCCTCGCCGATCATGCCATGGCCGGGAAACCGCCCGTGCAGCACGGCGCGGATCGCCGCCTCGGCGCCCTTGTCGGCCTCGGTCACCGGGCTGGCGTCGGTCTTGGTCTCGACACCGACCCCGGCTCGGAAGAACCGCCGGATCACCGCGCCAGCGGCATCCGCCGCCGCTCCGGCCGCTTCGGCTTCCGCTTCGAGGCTCACGGCAGTTTGGTCGGGCTGGCGGATTGCGCGTTCAGATAGGCGATGACATCCGCGCGCACCTGATTATTTTTGATCCCCGGATAGGCCATATGGGTGCCCGGAGCATCCTTCATCGGGTTATAAAGCCATTCGTTGAGCTCGTGCCCCGTCCAGGTGCCGGTGGCGATCTTCTTCACCGCTGGGGTGAACGAGAAACCGGGGGCGGCAAACATTTTCGCGCCGACCACGCCGTAGAGATTCGGCCCCACGCCGCTGGCCCCGCCCTTGGTGATGGTGTGGCACGCCGAGCATTGCTGCTCGAAGAAACTCTGGCCCTTGGCAATATCCGCCTTGGCATAGAGTGCCTTGATCGACGGGGCACCGCTGCCCGAAGGCGCGGTCGCCGCGGCAGCCGCAGCCGGAGCGGCGCTGGCGGCACCGGGCTTGGGCAGCGGAATCGGGCTGGCCGAGAGGGTACGCAGATAGGCGATGGCGTCGGCGCGAACCGCGTCGTTCTTGATGCCGCTGTAGCTCATCTCGGTGCCCGGAGCGAAAGTCTGCGGGTCGAACAGCCACTCGTTCAGCTTCTGGTAGGTCCAGTTGCCCTTCGCCACCTTCTTCGCACCGCTGGAGAACGTGAACCCGGCGGCCGCGAACATCGGCGCGCCGACCACACCGTAAAGATTGGGGCCGACTCCGGCGGCGCCGCCCTTGGTCAGGGTATGGCACGCGGAGCATTGCTGCTGGACGAACGCCATGCCCTTCTTCACGTTGGCCTTGGCGATCAGCGCGTCGATCGACGGCACTCCGGCGGTCTGCGCGGCCGTCGCGGTCGCGGTGGCCAGGGCGATCACCGGCTTCTTCGGCGCCTCATGCGCGGTGAAGAACATGGAAATATGGGTGGCGATCCAGAGGATCAGGCCGGCCGAGAGAACCCCTCCCGCGATCTTGTTCATAAGCAGCGGATCGCGGCCCTTCTTGCCGTGATTCCTGGTCTGCTCGTTCTGGGTACTCATGCCAGCGCGTCCTCCAAAGCTTTACGGGCTGATGTATAGCGATTTAGGAAAGTGGGACAAGCGACCACTCCATCCTTGCAAAGGAGGCTGCCATTCCTTCGCCTGTCGTCATGATTCCGGCGCGACTCGGCTCGACCCGGCTGCCCGGCAAACCGCTCGCGGATATCGGCGGCGTGCCGATGATCGTTCATGTTCTGCGGCGCGCCGAACAGGCGGCGCTGGGGCCGGTGGTCGTGGCCTGCGGCGAGGCGGTGATCGCCGAGGCCGTAACGGCGGCCGGCGGCCGGGCGATCCTGACCGATCCCGCCCTGCCGAGCGGGTCGGACCGGATTCACGCGGCTCTTGCCGAAATTGATCCCGACGGCCGGCACGATCTGGTCATCAACCTGCAAGGCGACCTGCCCGCGATCGAACCCGGGTCGCTGCGCGCCCTTCTCGCGGTGCTGGACGATCCCCGCTTCGATATCGCGACCCTGGTGGCCCCGATCACCAGTGAGGCCGAGGCCTCGGCGCCCTCGGTGGTCAAGGCGGCCTGCGGCTTCGCGGACGGCGCCACGGTGGCTCCGGCGCTCTATTTCTCGCGCAACCCGGTGCCGTCGGGCAACGGCGATCTGTGGCACCATGTCGGCGTCTATGCCTATCGACGGGCGGCGCTCGAACGCTTCGTCACCGCGCCGCCCTCACCGCTGGAGCAGCGGGAAAAGCTCGAACAGCTCCGCGCGCTGGAGACCGGGCTGCGAATCGGCGCGGCACGGATTGCCCGCGCGCCGTTCGGCGTCGATACCCCGGAAGACCTTGAACGCGCCCGAAAGGATCTTGCACCATGACCACAGCCAACCGGATTGCGTTCCAGGGCGTGCCCGGCGCCTATTCCGATCTCGCCTGCCGCACCGCCTATCCCGGAATGCCGACCCTGCCTTGCCAGACCTTCGAGGCCGCGATCGACGCGGTGCGCAGCGGCGAGGCCAGCCTCGCCATGCTGCCGACCGAGAACTCGCTCGCCGGCCGGGTGCCGGACATGCACACGCTTCTGCCGAATTCCGGCCTGTCGATCATCGGCGAGCACTTCCAGCGAATCGAGCATTGCCTGCTGGGGCCGCGCGGCGCCACGACCGAGGGGATCAGGAAAGTGCATTCTCACGCCGTGGCGCTCGGCCAGGTGCGGGATCTGGTCCGTGAACTCGGCGCGGAAGCGGTGATCGAGGCCGATACCGCCGGCTCGGCCGAGCTGGTCGCACACTGGAACGACCCGGCGAGCGCCGCTGTGGCTTCCTCGCTGGCCGCCGAGATCTACGGGCTGGACATCCTGCGCCACAACGTCGAGGACGCGGCGCATAACACCACCCGCTTCTACGTGATGGCAAAAACCCCGCGCCTGCCGCCGCCGGACACCGAAAATCTGGTCACCTGCTTCGTGTTCCGGGTCCGCAACGTGCCGGCGGCGCTCTACAAGGCGCTGGGCGGCTTCGCCACCAACGGGGTGAACATGACGCGGCTGGAAAGCTACATGCTGGACGGCCAGTTCATCGCGACCCAGTTTCTCAGCGAGATCGATGGCCATCCTGAAAACAAGTCGGTCAGGCTTGCGCTGGAAGAACTCGATTTCTTCTCGCGCGAATTCCGTATTCTCGGCGTCTTTCCGGCGGCGCCGCTCCGCCGCAAGCAACTGGCGGCGCTTCAGAGCGC
>DASVGZ010000029.1:0-2362 GCA_036379275.1 Acidiphilium sp.
CGGCCGAGGTCTCGATCCGGTGCCGCTGAAAGCCGTCGCCACCCTCCGTGCGGCGGAGCACACGATGAAAGCCTGACGCCAGCACACAAACCCGCATTCCGGTGCCGGAAATCCGGCGCCGCCGGGCACGTCCGAAACGGCGGCATCCTACTGCGCCGTGATGTAGTGCCGAAGCGAATCCACCTCGTAGCGCGCCTCGTCCAGAAGCTGCGACACCACATCGCCGATCGTGACGATGCCCTCCAGCCGTCCGTCGACGACGACCGGAATATGGCGGGTCCGGTTTCGGCTGATCATGTCGAGAACATCGCCGATCCGGTCCTCCATGCCGCAGGTGCTGACCAGCGTGGTCATCAGGCTGCTCACCGGCATGGTCAGCACCTTCGCGCCGTGTTCGACGATCCCCCGGATCACGTCACGCTCGGAGATCATCCCGACCACCCGGTCCTCGGCATCGACCACCGGTACCGCTCCGATGCGATGGGCATGGAGCTGACACGCGAAGGAGGCGATGCTCTGGTCAGGCACGACGGTAACGATCTTGTGGCCTTTTCGCTTCAGAATCGCGGAAACCCTGGTTTCCATTGTCGTTCTCCCGAATCCCGCACGCCGCCCGCGCCCTTCGGCGCATGACGCCGTGCCTCGATGACCCAAATCCGGAAGCGCAAACAGACGAAACGTCGCGTTGACCGCCAATACCGAATCAGTTCAATTTCCTGTTCCGATGAATCCCGTTTCTCCCTGACGTTCAGACAAATTCTCCGCCGTCTGCACCGCCTGGTGGTGAACCACCAGCGCGGTCGTCGTGTGTCGTGCCACCGACACCACCGGCCTCGGATACACACCGAGCCAGATCAGCAGAATGACCAGAACAGCAAGTGTCAGCCCGCCGGGCCAGGACAGGCCATCGGCGGCCGGCGGAGTCTCCGCACGTGGCACCGGCGAAAACAGCACGACGATGATGCGCAGATAATAATACAGCCCGATCACGCTGCCGATCACCAGGGCCGCGAGCGGCCAGTACAGCGACGGCCCGACGCCAGAGGCCATGACATAGACCTTGGCGATGAAGCCCATGGTCGGCGGAATCCCGGCCAGCGACAGAAGAAATGCAGTGAACGCGCCGGCAAGCCATGGCCGGGTCCACATCAGGCCGCGATACGCCTCCAACTGGTCGGTATCGGTCGGGCTGCCCCGGCGGGACAGAACCGCGACCACCCCGAACGCGCCGATCGTGGTCACCGCATAGGCGGCGAGATAATACCCCGCCGCCTCGATCCCGATCGCCCCGCCCGCCAGAAGGGCGACCAGAACGTAACCGAGATGCGCGATCGACGAATAGGCCAGAATCCGTTTCACGTTGTTCTGCAGCAGGGCGAGCAGATTACCCGCCAGCATCGACAGGATCGCGACAATCGCGATCGCCCGCAGCAGCGAATGATCGTGATAGCCATCCATCAGGATGAAGTAGCGAAGCAGCAGCGCGAATACCGCGATTTTCGACACCACCGCGACATAGCCGGTCACCGGCGCGGGCGCGCCCTCATAGATGTCGGGCGCCCACATGTGGAACGGCACCAGCGACAGCTTGAACCCGATCCCGGTCAGCAGCATCGCGAAACCGGTATAGGCATAGATGTCGGTCGGCGCGTGCGCGGCGTTCCACGCCTTGCCGAGTGCGGCGAACGACATTGTGCCGAAATCGAGATAGATCAGCGCGATGCCGAACAGGAGAAACGCCGAGGCCACGCCCGCGAGCAGAAGGTATTTGACACCGGCCTCGATCGCCCCGACCCGTGCGCGTGGATAGGCGATCAACCCGATCAGCGCGATGCTGAGCGTTTCCAGTCCGAGGAAGAACGAGGCGAAATGCACGCTCGCAAGCAACGCGGCGGCACCGAGGGTCGCGAGCAGGATCAGCAGATAGTATTCGTCATAGGGCCCGTCGCGGGTTCCTTCGAGATAGCTGAACGACAGAACAACCACCGCGAGCGAGGCGAGCAGGATCAGGGCAAGGAAGAACAGTGCGAACCCGTCGACCATGAACATCGGCGTCACCGCGATCGGCGTCACCGGCGCCGCAACCGCGATCGTCACAAGCGAAATCACCAGCCCGATCGCCGACAGGATCGCGGTTGTCCGGTGATCCCGTCGTGCCGCGATCACCAGCATCACAATAACGATGGTGACGGAGAGCGCAAGAAACGGAAGACTGGCACGCAGGGCCGGGCTCATCGGTTGCCTCCCTCGGCGAGCTTCACCACGCCATGGGTCGCCGTCTGCAGATTGGCGATTCCGCCCGAAGCCGTATCGAACACCTGCTGCGGATAGACCCCGAAATAGATGATCGCGGCGACCAGAA
>DASVGZ010000030.1:0-3407 GCA_036379275.1 Acidiphilium sp.
GCAGATCGTACTCGGGCTGCAGACCATCGTCGCGCGGCGGGTTCCACCGCTCGAATCGGCGGTGATCTCGATCTGCACCTTCCACGCCGGCAGCGCCCATAACGTGATCCCCGAGACGGCCGTTCTCGGCGGCACGGTGCGCACCCTCAAGCCCGACATCCAGGATCAGGTCGCGCGCGAAATCCCGCATCTGGTCCAGAGTCTTGCCGGGGCGGCCGGCGTCGCGGCGGAAGTCGATTACGTCCGCGGCTATCCGCCCGTGGTCAACGACCCGGCCATGGCGGAGGCGATGGCAAAGGCGGCTTCCGGCGTGCTCGGCGATGACAACGTGCGCACCACCCTGCCTTCCTCCATGGGCGGCGAGGATTTCGCCTATTACGCACTGGCGCGGCCATCCTGCTTCTTCCGGATCGGCCAGAGCGGGGACGGAAAAGGCGGTGTTCCGCTGCACCACCCGCGCTACGATTTCAACGACGCGATCCTGCCGGTCGGTGCTTCGCTGTTCGCCGCGATCATCGAGCAGGAACTGCCTGAGTGAACGTGATCAGCGCGGGAACCGACGCGTTCCTTCTTGCCTTTCCCGCGCTGCTTTCCATCGTCAATCCACTTGCCGGGGCCATCATCTTCAACGAGGTGATCGGCCAGCGGAAACGTGCCGACCGGCTGGCGCTGGCGCGCCGGGTCGGTCTCAACAGCGCCCTTGTGATGCTGGCCTCGCTCTGGTTCGGCAGCTACATCCTGAATTTCTTCGGAATTTCCCTGAATGCCCTGCGCCTCGCCGGCGGGCTCGTGGTCGCCGTGCGCGCGTTTCAGATGCTGTCGGCCCCCGAGGTCCAGGAAGAGCGCAAGCAGGCGCAGGCCGCCCCCGCCGAGACCAGCGGCGAGGAAATCTCCTCCATCGCCTTTTTCCCGCTCACCCTGCCCTTCACCACCGGGCCGGGAACCATCGCGGTGGCGATCGCGCTCGGCACCCAGCGCCCGGCCGAATACGGCCTGTCGCTCGCCCTGTTCTTCGCCGGCATTTCCATCGCGGCGATCGCTCTCGCCGTCATCATCTGGCTGTCCTATGCGATGGCCGACCGGCTGGACGCCTTTCTCGGCCCCACCGGCCGGCGCGTCGTTGCCCGGCTTGCCGCCTTCCTGCTGCTCGGTATCGGCGCCCAGATCATGCTGTCCGGCGCAATTCCGGTGCTTCACGAAGCCTTGCACGGATAAACCACCTGACATCGCAATAGCGTGATCGCGGGACCACCCTGCTGAAAATGCAGTGCTGGGTCAGTAGAACTCACCTGTAACGCACCTTACTATCTCTCTCGCTATGAATACCCCCCCGACCGACCCGGACATGCTGTTCCTGCTTCACGATGCCGCGCGCATGATGCGTCTGGAGCTGGATCGTCGCGCCCGCCTGCATGGCATGAACCGGGCGCAATGGGTTCTGCTGTTCAAGCTGTCGCGTCATCCCGGCCTGTCCCAGAAGGATCTGGCCGAACTGCTCGAAGTGGAGCCGATGACCGTCGCACGCCTGACCGACAAGCTGCAGGCGCGCGGGCTGGTCGAGCGGCGGGCGGACCCGAACGACCGGCGCATCTGGCGCCTGCATCTGCTGCCACCGGCCGAGAAGGTCCTGCGCGAGGTCGAGGCCGAGCGCTCCGCCATCGCGGCCGTGGTCACCCGGGATCTCCCGGCGGAGACAATTCAGACGATGACCGAGGGATTGATACTGATGAAGGCAGCACTGATTTCACCCGAATGCAGCAGGAAAATTCAGGCGGCACTCAAACCCCGGAAGGAGATGGCTTGATGTCGCAGACGAGTTCCGTGGCCGCAACGGCGGCGCGCGACGCCGACGAGCGGGAGAGCAAGACCCGCGCCGTGAAGCGGTCCCGGGTGCTTCGCCCGATTTTGATGGTCGGCGGCGTCGTCATCATTCTGGTCGCGATCCTGCTCTACTGGCTGTTCACCGGCGGGTCGGTCTCGATCACGGATACCTATGTCCGTGCGGCGCGGGTCCAGCTTTCGACCGACGTTCCCGGTCTCGTGCAGTCGGTCGAGGTGCATGACCATCAGGTCGTGAAGCCCGGCCAGGTTCTGTTCCGGCTCGACCCGGCGCGGTTCCAGGTCGCGATCGACCGGGCGAAAGCCAACCTTGCCGAAGTCGGGCAGCAGGTCGAAAGCGCGCGCAAGAGCTACGCCGCCCAGCTCGCGACCATCGGGGTCCAGCAATCGATCGTCCAGAACGACCAGATCAATTTCAACCGCTACGCCTCCCTGATCCATAGCGGCAGCGTGACCCAGGCCGATTACGATAACGCGAAATACAAGCTGAAGGGTGCTGAGGCGACCCTCGCCGCCGAGCAGGCGCAGGCCGGCGTCGACCTCGCGAAACTGTCCGGCAATCCGAAAATCCTCACCGAGGATACGCCGCAATACAAGGCGGCCGCGGCAACACTGGCGAATGCCGAACTGAACTACCAGCATTCGATCGTGCGCGCGCCCTTCGCCGGCGTGGTGACCGAGACCGAAAAGCTCCAACCCGGCATGTTCCTCCCCGCCGGCACCGCCGCCTTCGCTCTGGTCTCGTCGAACGACATCTGGATCCGCTCGCTGCCCAAGGAAACCCAGCTCACCTGGGTCAGGCCGGGCGACAAGGTGCGCATCCATGTCGATACCTATCCGGGCCAGGTCTGGCACGGCGTGATCGCCAGCATCTCGCCGGCAAGCGGATCGAGCTTCTCGATCCTTCCCGCGCAGAATGCCTCGGGCAACTGGGTGAAGGTGGTGCAGCGGATTCCGCTCCGGGTGAACGTGGTGAGCGGACCGAAGGATCTCGTCCTGCGTGACGGCATGAGCGCCGAGATCAGCATCGTCACCGGCCACGCGAACAAGCTTTCCGACCTGTTCTGATCGCAACGGAATCCCATGGCCGAACAAGGCGCCCCCAAAGAAGAGGTCATGCGGATCAGCGGGATGCCCCGCGCGATCGTCACGGTCGGCTGCATGATCGGCACGCTGATGCAGGCGCTGGATGCCACCATCGCCAACGTGTCCCTGCCCTACATGCAGGGGTCGATGTCCGCCTCGTTCGACGAGATCACCTGGGTTCTGACCTCCTACGTGATCGCGGCCGCGATCATGACCGCGCCGGTCGGCTGGATGGCCTCGCGCTTCGGCCGGAAAAACGTCTTTCTGGTCTCCATCATCGGCTTCACGATCACCTCGATGATGTGCGGCTTCGCGACATCGCTGCCGGAAATGGTGATGGACCGGCTGCTTCAGGGCGTGTTCGGCGCGGCCCTCGTCCCGCTCAGCCAGTCGACCATGCTGGATATCTACCCGGTCGAGCGGCGCGGCTCGGCGATGGCGATCTGGGGCATCGGCGTGATGCTCGGCCCGATCCTCGGCCC
>DASVGZ010000031.1:0-4333 GCA_036379275.1 Acidiphilium sp.
CAGTGCCTTTGTCGACTGATAGGCGCCGACCGGAGGGCTGAGGAAGTAGGCGAGAACCAGATACGAGTCTTCCGATGGATTGTCGTAGGGATAGATGAAGGCGGAAAGGGCGGGTTCGGCAAGGCCGCTGTTGTTCGACAGGTCGGCGCCACCGACTTTGGGCGTGCCGAGGAAATTCACATCCGGCACGATGAGCTGGACGCCCCATTGCATACCGTCGATGTGGCCGAATGTATGCGTGTAGCGAAAGATCGGCACATAGGTCGAAATGCTGGTGTTGCCGACTTTGGCGCCGTTTGCGGTGTAAAAACTGCCTGCCGAGGAAAACTGGTTATAGAGAATTCCGATGTTGACATTCGGCGGCGGCGTCGGCAGGTCGAACGGGAGGGGCGCGGCTGCCCTGGCCGGTGAGGTTGCCAAACCCGTCACTCCGGCGGCTCCGAGTGCGACAAGGCCGCACACGGATGCAAACTTGAAGGCTTTCAGGCTGATTTTTGATTTCATGGTGGTTTCTCCCGGGTTTTATGATTTCAGGTACGAGTTTGCAGTGCCGGGCAAATGCGGGCATTTGCCGGATGCGGTATTTTCGTTGGAAAATCCTGAGGAATTCAGAGAATTGTTACAATTTTCGCGCGGTGGGTACTCCTGTTTGCATGACAAACGTCCTGTTCAGGACGGATTGAAACTCTGTGCCAGCGAGCGGGCGGCTTTCGCGAGCAGGGCGGTGTCCAGACCGACCGCAACGAACCGACAGCCAAGTTCGATGTAGCGACGTGCGACATTCGGGTCGGTGGCCAGAATGCCGGCAGCCTTGCCGGAAGCGTGAATCCGCCGGATCGCATCCTCGATGGCGACTTGCACTTCAGGGTCGTTCGTGCGGCCCAGGTGGCCGAGCGATGCCGCGAGATCGGAGGGACCGATGAACACGCCATCGACTCCGGGGACGGCGGCGATCGCATCCAGATTGTCGAGACCGCGTCGCGACTCGATCTGTACCAGGAGGCACATCGCGTCCCCGCAATCATGCAGGTAGTCAGGCCTCTGTCCCCAGCCGGCGGCGCGGGCAAGTCCGCTGCCGACGCCACGCACGCCGCGCGGCGGATACTGCATGGCAGCAACCAGATCCGCCGCCTGTTCCGCGGTTTCGACCATGGGAATCAGCAGGGTCCGGGCGCCGATATCGAGCATCTGTTTGATGAGATGGGTCTGGCCGATCGGCGGCCGGACGATGCAGTGCGGAGGGTAGGGGGCGGCGGCCTGCAACTGATGCAGGATTGTCCGCACGTCGTTCGGCGCATGTTCGCCATCGATCAGCAGCCAGTCGAAACCGGCATCGGCGCAGATTTCGATGCTGTAGCCGCTGGCAAGACCGACCCACAGGCCGATCTGTGTTCTGGCGCTTCGCAACCCGTCGCGAAATGCGTTTGCTTCGGCCGTCATGATTCCTCCTGGCTTGTTTTGACGCTCGCCCGTCGCGATGTAATTAACATGTTAAATTATTTGGTGCAAGCGAAGAAACGGCGGCCATTGCGTCCGAACGGTCGAGCGGCCATTCTGACCTTGTGGCATGAAGTATGAGGTAAGCCGTGAGTCCGAAAGCGTCCTGGACAGCGCCGACCGCCGTTCGGCGTCTCGATCGTTCGCTTGCCTTCAAGCTGCTTCAGGCGCGCGAACTGGTCATGCAGCGGTTCAGGCCGCATCTGCGCCAGTATGATCTGACCGAACAGCAGTGGCGCGTGCTGCGCGCCCTGGCGGAATTCGGCCCGAGGGAAATGCGCGATCTGTCGGAGCGCTGCTGCATCCTGCCGCCCAGCCTGTCCCGGACCGTGCCGATGCTGGAGGCGCGGGGACTCGTGGCGAGGCAGACCGTGGACAGCGACCAGCGCAGGATCGAGGTCTCGCTGACCGATGACGGGCGGACGCTGTTCAACATCGCGGCCGGAGAATCCGAGCGGATCTATGCCGAGATGGGGGACGCTCTGGGCAAGGACACGCTGGCCGCGACGCTGGAACTTCTCGATACCGTGATCACCCGGCTTGGCACCGGAAAAGCCGACGGGTAGTGGACATTACTTCCGCCGGAAGGGGGCTGCGACCGCGCCGAACGGGTGAACCGGCTGGTCGTGCGGAGCGAGGAAGAAGCGGCGCATCACATCGGCGTAACCGTGATAGACGAGACCGCCGTTCTTGCGCAGTAACCGCTCGCGCTCCTGTCGGTACCAGGCGGGCAGGCGATACCACGCGAGGCCCGGACGTTCATGATGGGCGGCGTGCAGGTTGTTGAACAAATAGAGCAGGCCAAGAAGGCCTGCGTTCTCGACGATCGCCGTGCGGTGGTTTTCGTCGGGCGCCGCGCGATGTTCGGCGAAAGAGCGGAACATGGTCAGGGAGTAGCCGGGCAGAACGAAGCAGAGCAGGTAGGTCAGCAGGTTCATGCCGCAGGCCAGTTGCACCCAGACCAACACCAGAATCAGCATCGGAACGTGCCACATCCAGGCAGACCGGATCCTGGGTTCGTTCAGCCGTTTCGCATCGCTGTAGAGAAAGCGCCCGATCGACCAGACCGGTCCGATCACGAGACGGCCCGCAAGCCGGGCGATGCAGCGCACCGCCGCGCGGGCGGGCGGCGGCAATGAAGCCCAGTCCGACGCCGTCCAGTAATAAGTTTCCGGATCCTGCACGGGGTCGGTCAGGTAATGATCCCGATGGTGCGCGAGGTGCAGCGACCGGTAGCGGTCGAACGGCAGGAACAGGGCGAGCGGCGGCAGGCCGAGCACGCGGTTGATCGCGCGGGAGCGGGTCGGGTGCCCGTGGATCAGTTCATGTTGCAGCGAGCCGTGCCAGGCGACGGTCCAGGCGCCGCAGAGCAGCAGCAGGGGCCATGGAATCGCGGCGTGGAACCAGGTCAGCCCCAGCCAGGCGCCATAGATGACGATCACCAGGGCGATGGTCGGCCATTCGAGTTTCCATCCGCGGTTCGTCAATGAAGTCAGGCTCCTGATCGGGTTTCCGAAGATAAAAATAGGATCGGAATGACCTGATGAAAATGTTATAGTTGTGGACATTTTTCTGCTTTTGATGATAAAACACGCAATATGATGATTATATCAAACGCGACCGATCGCCGGGTGTCGGCGCCCGCCTTTCGCGACCGGCTGTTGGGTCTGATCGCCCAGCGCGGGGTGAGTCAGGCCGCCTTCGCACGTGAAATCCATCTCGATCGCTCGACCCTGACCCAGTTGCTGAGCGATCAGACGCCGCGCCTGCCGCGCGCCGAGACCCTGATCGCCATTGCCAATGCCTGTGGTGTGTCGACCGACTGGCTGCTCGGCCTCAATCAGCGCGAGCAGATTTCCCGGGCGAGCTTTGGCGAGGTCATGCAGATCGAGCCGCATGGCAGCGGGCCGATCGACGACCGGATGTTTCAGTGGATGACCGAGGCGGCCGGCAACAAGATCCGTACCGTTCCGGTCGGCTTCCCCGATCTTCTGAAGACCGAGGCGGTGCTGCATCACGAGTACCGCAATGCCAGCGGCGATGCTCCCATTCCCTGGGACAGCGTGACCAGCCGGCTGGAATATCTTCAGCGGCCGGAAACCGAGATCGAGGCCTGCGCCTCGGTTCAGGCGCTGGAGGAGTTCGCCGCCGGACGCGGTGTATGGACGGGACTCGCCGCTGCCGACAGGGCCGCGCAGATCGCACGGATCCAGACCTTGAGCCGGGAACTGTATCCGAGCTTCCGCCTGTTCCTGTTCGACCGGCGGCAGCTCTATTCGGTGCCGTTCACCGTGTTCGGCACCGCGCGGGCGGCCCTGTTCGTCGGCGGCATCTATTTCGTGTTCACCTGGACCGAGCATATCCGCGCGCTGATCCGCCGCTTCGACCAGTTGGTGCGCGGCGCGGTGGTGCAGCCGCACGACATCGCGGCGTATTTCGCAACCCTGACGGTCCAGCCGGATTGATCTCCCCCTGACTTTGGAAAGGACGCATTCATGACAACCGTCGAACTCGGCGACAGGTTGACCATCGGCGGGCTGGAAGCGATCGCGTGCGGCGAAGCGGTGCCGGTTCTCGCGGCTTCGGCGAAGGAGCGGATCGTGCAGGCTCGCGCGGCGGTGGAGCGAATCGTCGAGGCGGGCATCCCCGCTTACGGGATCACCACCGGGGTTGGCAGCCAGAAGGATTTCGCGGTCGGCCGCGACGCCATCGCCGCCTATAACGACCGGCTGATCACCGCCCATGCGACCATCGCGCCGGCGGAACGGGCCAGCCGGGACGCGGTGCGCGCGGCTCTGGCGTTGCAGATTCATGTGTTCGGCGCCGGACGGTCGGG
>DASVGZ010000032.1:0-3396 GCA_036379275.1 Acidiphilium sp.
TGCCTTGGGCGACCAGCGTGCCGAGGTTCTGCGGCTGTTGGTCGATCCCGCCATCATCGTCTTGTGCGCCCGGTGCGGCACGGCTTCCCGCCGCTTCATCGAAGTAGTGAACCCCGAGGGCTGGACCTGCGAACGCTGCTCGCCTGACTGGCAAGCCGAAGCCATGGAGCGCGACGCGATCGCGGCAGAGGGTCGCAGGATCGTGCATTGAGCGCGATCCCATCCCGCCGCCTGGTGCCCATCAAAACACTTTCGGCGAGGGTAGAGGGTTCCGGGTATTTTGCGCCTCTACCGCCTGCCGACCATCCGCGACCGACCGGCGCAATGTGGTATTCCATTACCGCGCGCGTGGCTATTTGCAGCGCCGTGGAACCATCCCCGGCCCATCTCACCCGGACGAACCCTGATACCGCGCGCGTGGCTATTGGGGCGTCCGTGGATCATTTCCGTCCCCGCCGCTGCTCGGCCGCCCCTGCACCGCTCCGGCAATAACGCGCGCATCGAAAAAATCGCGAAAGATGCACATACGAGTCCCGAGTTTCGATTGCGCACCTATCTGACAAAATGATAATTCTACTATGACGCAACGAAAGATGCCTGATGCCGAAACCATTTTCTGAAATGACGCTGCTCGAACAGCGCGTGAATCGTATTCGGTTGCAGAACGGTGCGGTCGCCGACTGGACCGAGGCCGATGGAGTTACGGGATTGTCCGCCGCCGAGTTCCGCGCCGCGAAGGCCGCGCTTGCCGACCGGACCGCGCCAGCGGATCGCGCGGACCCCACACTGACCGAGACGGAAATGGCCGCGAATCTTGGCCGGATCGAGGCCGGCGGGATGATGGATCGCAGCGCCGTCGATCTGCCCCACGATCAATACGCCCGAATGAAGTCCGCCGTTCTCGATCACGCCCGGAGCGCCATGTTGAAGCGCGCCGACGAACGCCGGGCCGATGACCTGCTCAACCAGCGCCGTGCGCGCTATGGAATGGAACCGAAATGAAAATCACGATCGATGACGTTATCGCGTTACAGGACACCACGCTGCCGGCGAAGGCCCGCGAGGCGTTCCAGGCGGCGCACGCCAATGTGGAAGCCGTGCAGCGGGATATCGCGGCTGCCGAAGCTTCCCTGACTGTCGCGCGTGATGCCCGTGCTGCCTTGGTTGCGCGTGCAGGTGCCGGCGAGACGATTGCGCGGGCCGATTTGTTGAAGGCCGAGAAAGCGATCACCGACGCCGAGACGGCGATTGCGTTCCAGCGCGATATCGCCGTTGCCGCCGAAGCATCGAAGGCGCAAGCCGAGCAGGACATGGTCACCGCCCAAGGTCGATCGTGGCGGCCGGTGCTTGCCGCCGCCATGGCGCTTCGAATCAAAGGCGCGGAAGCGGTCGAGGAAGCCAAGCGAGAGGTTCAGCAGGCCGGGCGGATTTATGCGCTGGGGGTGGAAGCGGTTCAGCGGTGCCAGCGCGCCGGCCATAGCATTCAGTTCCCATTCAGCCCCGCGCAAACCCAGAATGACTCGCGCCTGATCGTTGAGATGCTCCGCCCCCGCGAGGCGCCGCACCCGGCGCCCGAGCGGAAGCTCTGGATCCACTACCTGGATGAATCCGGCAACCTCATTCTGCCCGACGCGGTGCGGGAACTGATGGAGCGCGCGATATGAGCACCGGAGCCGCTTTATCCACCCTGACAACATTCATCCCGGCTGCCGGCGAGACTGTCACGATCACGGCTCCGGGCACTGGTGGCGTCTTTCCGATGCCGGTGGTCGATTCAGGCAACACGGCGCTTTCGATCACCAATCCCGGCCCGGAGGAAATCAGGCTCAACTTCGGAACTTCTGCTGACCTGCCGGTTAACTTCAACGCGCTCGGCCTGTTCCCGGTGCTGCCCGGCACAACGGTTCTGCTCGATGGGCCTTTGGCATCCGTAGCGGGTATCGCAACGTATGTGTCCGTCGCGCCGGTCGGATCGAGCATGGCCACCGTGACACTCCAGCGCGGAAGCGTCGGGACGTTGCAGGTCGCCGGCTTGGGGACTGTCCAATGAGCACCGGATCGGTCGCACCATTCCTGCCCGCGAGCGCAACCGTCGCGCTCGTGGCATCCACAACGAGCGCATCCGCACCGATCGCCGGGTGCGGTGGCGCGGTGGTTTTCCTGAACAGTTCGAGTTCGATCGCCTTCGTGAAGCTCGGCGCGGGGCCGCTGACCGCGACCGCATCCGACCTGCCGATCCCGCCCGGCGGCAGGGCGATCGTTCGCGCTGACCGATATGTCACCGAGGCAGCAGCGATCCTGATGAGCGGTTCGGGGACGGTTTTTGTGACGCCGGGTAGCGGCTCGGCTTACTGACAGGAAGCGCACCATGAGAATCTGGCAAGACTATGCGTTCGAGGCGGAGGGAACGGTTGCAATCGCCGCCACCGAGACCAGCGCGAGCCTGCTGCTGCCTCTCGTTTGCGATGCCGTGCTGATCACGAACCCCACCAGCTCGCTCGCGTTCGTCCGACGCAGCCACGACCCGGAACCCGCAACCGAGGTCGATTTGCCGGTGCTCCCGAACAGCCAGATTCTGATGGGGACCGGACTGGGTATCCGCACGATCAACGTGGTTCTCGCGAGCGGATCGGGCACGATCTACGCGACCGCTGGGCACGGCACGCAATACTGACAGGGAGGCCGGCTATGATCGACGCCTACGAGATCGGCGCGAAGATTATTCTGAACGACCAGATTTTCGGCAAGGTTCGGGAACTCGGCGAGAAGTTCGTCTTGGTCGACAAGGCGATCAAGTCGATCAACGACAACCTGAAAGCCATGCTTGCGCCCGCCAGTCGGGTTGCGGATGCTGGAAACCGCGCGGCCCGGGCATGGGGCCGCGTCGCCGACAATGTGGAGCGCGCGGCCGGAGCGATGGGGCGGGCTGCTGCTGGCGGTGTCGGCGGCGGGGGTAGTGGTGGCATCGGATATCCGCCGCTGCTGCTGACCGGCCCGCGCAGTGACGACGGATTGCCAGGGACTGGTCTGTCTAGCCGTCCGAACTGGATTCCGGGCGCCGATGACGACAACCGCATTCCGCTCGGCGTGCCGGGTGCAGGTGCGGGTTATGGGCTGCACGGGCGCCGGTCCGGCCGCGAACCGGACTACATGAGCCAGTTTTTCGTCGGCGGTATCGCGACCGGCCTGACGGGGAAGGCAATCCGCTACGGTTTCGATCAGGCGGCGATGCCGGCGCATGAGCAGGCGATGGGAATTGCCCAGGGCCTGACCCAGAAGCAGGCGGCTGCAATGGCGAAGCAGGCGCGAGAGATGCAGCGGTCGATACCGGGCATCGGCTACGGTGAAGGTCTCAAGATCATCCGTGAGGGCTATCTGGTCACGCGCAATGCCGGC
>DASVGZ010000033.1:0-10567 GCA_036379275.1 Acidiphilium sp.
GGCTCTCTACGACCGCAATCGCGAGGAGCACTACAACCTGATTTCCGCGCTGCATAAGTCGATGCGCGGTTCGGATCCGGACGCGGCGCTCTACTGGCTCGCGCGGATGCTGACCGGCGGCGAGGACCCGCGCTACATCGCCCGCCGGCTGACCCGTTTCGCGGTCGAGGATATCGGTCTCGCCGCCCCGCTTGCGCTGACCCAGGCGATCGCCGCGTGGGAAGCCTATGAGCGGATCGGCAGCCCGGAAGGCGATCTCGCCATCGCCCAGCTCGTTCTGTATCTGGCGAGCGCGCCGAAATCGAATGCCGGCTATCGCGCGTTCGGCGCGGCGAAGCGCGCGGCGCAGGCCACCGGAAGTCTGGCACCGCCCGCGCATATCCTGAACGCGCCGACCAGACTGATGAAGGATCTCGGCTATGGCGCCGGCTATGCTTATGATCACGACGCCGAGGACGCGTTTTCCGGCCAGAACTACTTCCCCGACGGCATGGCGCGCGAGAATTTCTACAGCCCGGCCGGACGCGGCCACGAGGCCGAGGTGAAGCGCCGTCTCGATCACTGGGCGAAACTGCGGGAGCAGCGCCAATGAGTGTCGAGACTGTCACCGTCGAGCCCGATCAGGCCGGAATGCGGCTCGACCGGTTTCTGCGCCGCCATCATTCCGGCCTGACTCAGGGGGCGATCGAGAAATTCTGCCGCACCGGGCAGGTTCGGGTCGATGGCAAGCGCGCGGAGGCGGCAACGCGGCTCGTCGAAGGGCAGGCGGTGCGGATTCCGCCGCTGCCTGCGGCGCCAGCGCCGAAGCAGCGCCAGACCGTCGCGGTCAGCGATCACGAGGCGAAGGATCTCGCCGGGCGCATCCTGTATCGCGATGCCGATCTTCTGGTGATCGACAAACCCTCCGGTCTCGCCACCCAGGGCGGCTAGGGGATCGCGAGGCATCTCGACGGGATGCTCGATGCGCTGCGGTTCGAGGCCGAAGAACGGCCGCGCCTGGTTCACCGGCTCGATCGCGACACCTCGGGCGTTCTGGTTCTCGCGCGCACCGCCTTCGCGGCTGGCAAGCTCGCCGCCGCGTTCCGGGGCCGGGACATGGAAAAGACCTACTGGGCGATCGTGGTCGGGCTGCCGGTGCCGCTTGAGGGCGAGATCGACCTGCCGCTCGCCCGGATCGGCGGTTCGCAGGGCGCGCGCACCAAGCCGGCCGAACGCGGTGCCGAGGGCGCGGCGCGGGCGGTTACCGAGTATCGCACCGTCGATCATGCCGGGCGCAAATTCTCCTGGCTCGACCTTCAGCCGCTGACCGGGCGGACCCATCAGCTTCGCGCCCATTGCGCGGCGCTCGGCACGCCGATTCTGGGCGATGCGCCCTATGGCGAGGACAAGGCCTATGCCGAAGGCTTCGCCCGTCGGCTGCACCTGCACGCGCGGCGGCTGGTTCTGCCGCATCCGCGCGGCGGCGTGCTGACCGTCGAGGCTGACCTGCCGGATCACATGAAAGCCGCGTTCGTCTCTCTCGGGTTCCATGCCGAGGCGGCGAAACCGGCGAAAAAGCGGGCCGGTTCCTGATATCACGAAATCGTGAGTGTCTTGTTCCGGCTCCGGCGTGGTCGGGAGGCGGTTTCTGCTCCATGTCGGAGTGATGACGGGAGCGGCGAACCGCCAGGCACGGATCTGGACAGCCTTGGGAGCGGCTTTTCTTGCCGTTCTGTTTGCCGGCCCGGTCCGTGCGGCCGATCCGCAGCCCTATCGGGTGGTGTTCAAGCCTTCCGGCGACAAGGCGCTCGACAGTCTGATCAGGAAAAGCTCGAATCTCGAACGGTTGCGCACGAAACTTTCCGTCGGCTCCTTCGCGCTGATCGGCAGGGCGCGGGCGGACCGGAAGACATTCGTCACCGTGCTGGAAAGCGAGGGATACGATTCGGGAACCGTCGCCATCGCCATCGACGGTCACGCCCTGACCGATCCGGACCTGCCGCGCCTGCTGCGCAAGGCTCCGGCATCGCCGCCGGCCACCGTCACCGTCGCCGTCGACAAGGGGCCGCTGTACCGGATCGGCGAGATCGAGACGCCGGGGCTGACCGATCCGGCGGCGGCGCACGGCATCGGCATCAAGCCGGGGCAGCCGGCAAAGGCGGCGCCGATTCTCGCGGCGGCGGGCAGGATCGAGACCGCGCTCAAAAATCAGGGCTATGCCTTTGCCAGGGTGAGCGCACCGGTCGCGTTCGCCGTCCCGGCGCATCATACGCTCACGATCCGCTATCCGGTCACCATGGGCGAGCGCGTCGCCATCGGCAGTATCACCTATACCGGGATGCAGCATATGAACGGGCGGTTCATGGCCCGCCATGTCGATCTGCGCCCTGGTCAGCCCTATAGCGAGACGGCACTGGACAAGGCGCGCGACAGCCTGCTCGCGCTCGGCGTGTTTTCCTCGGTTTCGGCCGAGACCGCGACCGCGCCGTCGCCGCCCGGCCAGGTGCCGGTGACGTTCCGGGTGCGCGAGCAGAAGCTGCACGCGGTGTCGCTCGGCGCATCCTATTCGACCGATCTCGGGATCGAGACCAATGTGTCGTGGATGGATCGCAACCTGTTCGGCAGCGCGCAGCAACTGACGCTCTCGCTCGGCGCGACAGGGCTGGGCAGCAGCGGGAGCAGCCGGACCGCGACGTTCGGCAAGCATACCTATGTGATCCGGCCGGGCTATGACGCGAAGGCAATATATCTGGTGCCGGATTTTCCGGGACACGGGAAGACGCTGACCACCACGGTCGAGGCGCTGAAGGAATATCTGCCGGCCTACAGCCGCACCGCGTTTCTCGGCAATGCCGAGATTTCCCGGGTTCTGGCTCCGCATCTCTCCCTGATCTACGGGGCCGGTTTCGTATTCGAGAAGGTCGGGCAGGAAGGCATCGAGCGTACTTACAAGCTCGGCCAGTTTCCGGTGACGCTGCGCTATGACACGACCGATTCGCTGCTGAATCCGACGAAGGGAGTGAAGCTCGCGCTGCACGTGACCCCGACTTTCGCGCTCGGCTCCGGCTCATCGGCCTTCGTCATCACCGAGATCGTCGGCAACACCTATATCAATCTGGAAGCGCCGGGGCGCGGCGTGCTCGCGCTGCGCGGGCTGGTCGGGAAGATTTTCGGCGGATCGCAATTCGGGATTCCACCCGATCAGCGCTTCTATGCCGGTGGCACCGGAACGGTGCGCGGCTTCACCTACCAGACCGTGGGGCCGCAATTCCCTGACGGAATTCCGGCGGGCGGCACAGCGATCGACGCGGTGGAAACCGAATTCCGCCAGCGCATCGGCAAGCATTTCGGCATCGCCCCGTTCATCGACGCCGGCCAGGTTTCGGCCGACGGCAAGCCGTTCACCGGAACGCTTCGGGTCGGCGCCGGACTGGGGCTGCTTTATTATACCGGGATCGGGCCGATCCGCATCGATGTCGGGGTTCCGGTCAATCGTCCGCCGGGCGGTGCGTCGTTCGCTGTGTATATCGGGCTGGGTCAGGCGTTCTGATGCGGCGTGCGCTGAAAATCATCGGCATCGTCGTCGTGGTCCTGATCGGCGTGCCGATCGTTGTCATCGTTGCCGTGGGTATCGCTCTCAATACCGGCGCCGGGCGTGATTTCGCCGCAAGGGAGATCGGCTCGCTCACCGGCGGCGAGGTCACGGTCACGCGGTTATCCGGCCATTTTCCTGCCTATGTCGCGGCGGGCCGGATCGCCATTTCCGACCGCAGGGGTGTGTATCTGACGATCGACGATGCGGTGCTGCGCTGGTCGCCGCTCGCGCTGATCCATGGCGTTCTGGATGTGAGCGACCTCACGGCGAAATCGGTCGACATGCGAAGACTGCCGGTGCCGGCGCCGAAAAAGAAGAAGCCATCGCATGGTTCCTACGGCCTGCCGGTGCGGACGGCGCGGATCGGCCATCTTGCGATCGGCCGGTTGTCGCTGGCGAAGCCGGTGATCGGCGAGGCGGTCGCGCTGCGCATCGCCGGCCATGCAACAGCGACGCCGTTCATCGATGTGCGGATGGTGCTGAACGCGACTTCGCTGAAGCAGCCGGGTCGATACCGGATCGATGCCGAACTCGGTCCGCGCGATATCGCCGCGACGCTCGATCTGAAAGAACCGGCGGGCGGGATGATCGGAACCCTTGCAGGCATCGCGGAGCAAAAAAGCCTGAACGGTCCGCTCGATGTTACCGCGACGCTGAAGGGGCCGCGCGACGATGCGGCGCTCGATCTCACGGCCGCGCTCGGGGCCCTGCACACGACCGCGACCGGCACGGTGGATCTGTCGGAGCAGGCGCCCGGTGCGGATGTCACCCTGGCCATGCCGGATATCGCGCCCTATGCGGCGCTCGGTCATCGCACGCTTGCCGGGCGCAACGTCCTGCGTCTGGTCGCCAGTCATCATGGCAGTGTCACGAAAATTCACCTGAACGATGCCGTCGATATCACCGGCGGAGAAAAACCGTATCCGGCCCTGATCGGCAAGCGGGCGACTCTCGAAGGCGACATCACGCTCGACAGGGAAACGGCGACGATCCATCGGCTCACTCTCGATACCGCCGCCCTGACCGCGACCCTCGCGGGCACGCTTGCCAAAACGTCGGTCTCGCTGCACGGCACGCTGAACGAGCCGGATATCGCGCTGATCGATCCGCAACTCACCGGTCATGTCGGCGAGGCTGTGACGATCGCCGGGCCGAGGGACGATCTTTCCCTGGAGACTGCCATCGATGGCGTGGTGACCGCGAAGGGACTGAAATCCGGGCCGTTCCATGTGGCGATCGCAATGGCGCATCTGCCGCGAACGCCGTCCGGCACGGTGAAGGGCAGCGGCATACTGGATGGCGCGCCGCTCGCGGTCGATGCCGGTTTCGCCCGCGATGCGCAGGGGGGCATGTCGGTCGATCTGCACACGCTGTCCTGGAAGTCGCTGACCGGAAGCGGTGCGATCGTCCGTGCGCCGGGCGCGGTCGTGCCGGACGGGACGCTGCATCTCGCGATCGCGCGGCTCGCCGATTTCGGCGCGTTGCTGAACATGTCCGTTGCCGGTTCGGTCAAGGCGGATTTCGCGCACAGGCAGGGTCAGCCGGCGACGCTGGCGCTGGATGCGTCCGGGATTCGCGAAGGACGGTCGATCGCGGTCGCGAGGGCAAAAATCGACGCCAGCATCGACCATGTCACGACCGATCCCGCGATCGATGCGACCGCATCCCTTGCCGGGATCAGGGCGCCGTCGGTCGCCGGGTCGCTGAAACTGACCGCGAAGGGAACCGAAACGAAGCTCGCGGTGACCGTTGACGGCGCGTTTTCCGATCTCGCCGGCAAACCGGCGAAACTGACGCTCGCCGGAGATGTCGATGGCAGGAACCGCATCGTTCGCCTCACCGCGCTGACGGCCGCGGCGCGCGGGGTGACCGCGAAACTGCTTGGCCCCGCCGAGATCGACGCAAAACCAGGATTCGCCGTGAAGCATCTTGCGCTCGGTCTCGGCGGCCTGGGCGGCGAGGCGCGTATCGCCATCGATGGTAGAATCCGGCCGAAACTCGACCTCACCGCCGAAATCGCCAATTTGCCGGCCGGGATCGCCCGCGCCGTCGATCCCGAACTCGTCGCGCGCGGCATGGTGAATGCGAAGGCAAGGCTGTCCGGCACGCTGGATGCGCCGCGCGGCACGATCGATCTCGCCGCGACGGGCATGAAGCTTGCCTCCGGCCCGACCGCGTCGCTGCCGCCGGCCAGCCTCACCGCGCATGAGACGCTGCTCGGCAAGTCGGCGCGCGGCACCATACGGCTCGGCGTCGGCAAGCGTGCCGATCTCGTCGCGGACGGAACCATTCCGCTGACCGGAACCGGGCCGATCGACCTTGCCGTCACCGGCCGGACCGACCTGCGCCTGATCGATCCGGTCACCGAAGCGGAGGGAACGCGGATAACCGGAATGCTGACGCCCGATCTTCATGTGCGCGGAACCGTCGCGGCGCCGCAGGCGAGCGGACGGATCGCGCTGGCGGATGGCAGCGTCGAAAACGTCACCTCCGGTCTCAACCTGACCAGAATCGGCGCGCTCGTCACCCTTGCCGGCGACCGGGCCACGCTCGACCGTCTGTCTGCCACGGCGGGGAAGGGCACGATTACCGGGCACGGCACGGCCGGGCTGACGGCGCCGATGCCGGTCGCGATCGAGATCGCCTTCAACCATGCAAGTCCGGTCACGAGCGATATCGTCACCGAAACCCTGGGCGGTCATCTGCGGATTTCAGGAGCGGTGAAGACCGGTCTTGCGGTTGGCGGCACCATCGATATCGAGAAGGCCGACATACAGGTGCCGCACGGGTTGCCGCCATCGGTCGCGAAGCTGACCATCATCCGCCCGGGCGACAAACCGCCGTCGCCGCCCGCGCCATCGGTGCCGATCGGGCTCGACCTGACGGTGAATGCCGGGCATCAGGTTTTCATCCGTGGCGACGGAATTTTCGCCAATCTCGGTGGATCGCTGCATCTTGCCGGAACCTCGGCGCATCCGGTTCCCTCGGGCGGATTCCATCTGATCCGCGGGCAGTTCGATCTGGGTGGCAAGACCCTGACCTTCACCAAGGGAACGGTAAAGTTCAACGGCGGCGGGTTCATGCCGGCGCTCGATCTCGAGGCGTCCAGCGCGGCGTCGGACGGCACGGTTTCGACCCTCGCCATCACCGGCACGCCGGTGGCGCCGAAAATCACCCTGTCCAGCAATCCACCGCTGCCCTCCGACGAGGTTCTGGCGCATCTTCTCTACGGCACCGGCACCCAGAATCTCTCACCGTTTCAGGCGGCGTCGCTTGCTGCGTCGCTTGCCCAGCTCGCGGGGATCGGCGGAGTCGGCAGTCCGCTCGGCGGGGTGCGCAAGGCGCTCGGGCTGGACGAACTCTCGATCGGCGGCGGCGGGAAGGGCAGCGCGCCGAGCATCAATGCCGGGCGGTACGTGACACCCGGCGTCTATGTCGGGGTCGGCCAGTCGGCGAGCGGGCAGGGCACGAGCGCGAAGGTCGAGATCAATCTCTACAAGGGGCTGAAACTGAAAACCGAGGTCGGCAGCGGTGGCGGTTCGGGCGGCAACAGCCAGAGCGTCGGGCTGATCTACCAGTTCAATTACTGACCGGGCCGGGCGCCCAGAGTTTCAGGGCGTCAGTGGTCGCGGCGTGGCCCAGGTCGATCAGCATCCGGCGGGTCTCGACCGTGATGCCGGTATCGAAAATCGGGATATCCGAACACTCGACATAGGCGACCAGGGCGCCGGAGCGTTCGGCGCCCGCGAGCACGTGGGCGTTGTTGGCGAGGAACAGGGTTTCGATGTCACGGATCAGCAGGCTGAGCAGGCCCGGATTGCCGCCGAGCGGGCGCGGCTTGCCGCCGACCATGACCGCGAGGCGCTTCTGCTCGGTGAGCAGATCGACCGGGATATCGTCGTACAGCCCGCCATCCTGAAGCAGGGAGCCATGCAGTTTGACTGGCGGAAACACCAGGGGGAACGCGCTGGAGGCGAGCACAGCCTGCCAGAGCGGGGCGAACGGCGTCGCCGCCGTGCTCCAGAGTTCGCTGGCCTCGACGGTGATGTTGGAGGCGACGATGGTGCAGGGCATTCGGGTCGCGTGGAACGTGATGTCGTCGAGATGGCCGCGCAGCCAGGCTTCGAGCGGGCCGGTGCTGACCAGCCCCCTGGTGAGCAGAAGCCGGATCACCGCGACGATGCGGTGGTGCATTGGCACCAGTTTGCGGAAATCGACCTCGAGATAGAGTTTTTCCATCGCAGCGATGTCGAGCCCGGCGGCGTAGCACGCGGCGATCACCGCGCCGCCGCTGGTGCCGGCGATTTCGGCGACGGTGAAGCCCGCCTGCTCGATCGCCCTGAGCGCGCCGATATGAACGCCGAGCAGAAGGCCGGAGCCGGACAGCGCGACGCCGATGCGCTCAGGCATAGCCGCTCAGCAACTGCCCGCCATCCACCACGATGTTCTGGCCGGTCACCCAGCGCGCGGCGGACGAGGTGAGGAACAGCGCGACCTCGGCGATCTCTTCGGCGGTGCCGAACCGGCCGAACGGAATGTTGGCGAGCGTGGTTTCGTAGAGCTTCGGATTCTCGTGCCTGCGCTGTTCCCAGACTCCGCCGGGGAACTCGATCGCACCGGGGGAGATGGCGTTGGCCCGGATGCGCTGGCGGGCATAGAGCCGCGCCTGGGTCGCGGTATGGGCGATGATCGCCGCTTTCGCCGAAGCGTAGGGAGCGCTGCGGATCGAGGCGCGCATTCCCGAGATCGAGGCGATGTTGACGATCGACGGATCGGTGCCGGCGGCAAGAAACGGCAAGGCGGCGTGGCTGGCGCGGACCACGGCCATGATGTCGACCTCGAACGAGGCGGTCCAGCCCGCCTCGTCATCGGACATGCCGAACGCCGAGGCGTTGTTGACCAGAACGTCGATGCCGCCGAGCGCGGATGCGGCTTCGGGGATGAAGCGGGCGATCTGGCCGGCGTCGGCAAGGTCGCAGGGCGCGGCAAAGGCGGTCTGGCCATGGTTTGCAATGTCATGCCGCGCGGATTCGAGCGCATCCGGCCCGCGTGCGCAGATGGCGACACTCGCACCTTCGGCCGCGAAACCGAGGGCGATCGCACGACCGATGCCACGGCTGCCGCCCATCACCACGACCCGCCGGTCCCTGAAGCGCATTTTGTGTCTCCCGAGGCGCGGGGTTGAAGCCCCCGGTCCATAAAAAATCGGAGCATGACCGGTTTTGGCCGATCATGCTCTATTTTTTATTCGACGGGCAAGCGAGTCGGTTCCGGCGGGATGTCACGATCCCGTAGGAAGCGCCCGCGTGTTATGCGGCTTGCCGGGCAAATGGATAATCCGTGTAGCCTTCCGCGCCGTCATGATAGAGGCGGGCCGCATCCAGCGGATTGAGCGGCAGGTTTTGCGCGAACCGCTCGGGCAGATCGGGATTGGCGATGAACAGCTTGCCGAACGCCACAGCGTCGGCGGCGCCCGAGGCGATCGCCTGTTCCGCGGAGTCGCGGGTGAAGCGTTCATTGGCGATGTAGAGACCGCCGAATTCGGTCTTCAGTTTTACGCCGATCGAATCCTCCGCCTGGTATTCGCGCACGGCGATGAAGGCGATGCCGCGCTTGCCGAGTTCGCGCGCGACATGGGTGAAAGTGGCCAGCCGGTCGGAATCGCCCATCGAGTTGGAATCGCCGCGCGGCGCGAGATGCACGCCGACCCGGTCCGCACTCCAGACCCCGAGCACCGCATCGGTGACCTCGAGCAGGAGGCGGGCACGGTTTTCCACCGGCCCGCCATAGGAATCGGTCCGAGTGTTGGTCGAATCCTGGAGGAACTGATCCAGCAGGTAGCCGTTGGCGCCATGGATTTCGACGCCATCGAATCCGGCGGCGCGGGCGTTGACCGCGGCCGTGCGATAGGCGGCGACGATGCCGGGAAGTTCGTCGGTTTCCAGCGCGCGTGGCGTGACATAGGGCTTTTCCGGCCGGACCAGGCTGACATGGCCGCCCGCCGCGATCGCGCTGGGGGCGACCGGAATCGCGCCGTTCAGATAGACCGGGTCGGAAATCCGGCCGACATGCCAGAGCTGGGCGAAGATCAGCCCTCCCTGATGATGCACCGCCTCGGTGACCATGCGCCAGCCGACCACCTGCTCGTCCGACCACAGGCCGGGAGTCCGGGGGTAGCCGACGCCCATCGGCGTGACCGAGGTGGCTTCGGTCAGGATCAGTCCGGCGGAGGCGCGCTGCGCATAATATTCCGCCATCAGCGCGTTCGGGATGCGGATATCGCCGGCGCGGGTGCGGGTGAGCGGCGCCATGATGATGCGGTTGCGCAGGGTGAGTGGACCCATTTGCAGGGGTTCGAACAGGTTCGACATGAAGCGGCCTTTCAGGGATTCGGGGATGATCTCGACGATGATCCGATGCCGGTCACAGGGTTTCGCCCAGCCGGGCGAGCAATGCCGCGATGGCGGCCTCGTCGCGCTTGTAGAAAACCCATTGACCGATGCGCCGCGCGGTGATCAGCCCGGCTGCCAGCAACACGGCGAGGTGGGCCGAGACGCTGGACTGGGCGAGCTGGCAGGACCGTTCGATCTGGCCGGCGCAAACGCCGAGCGAGAGCGGATATTCCTGATCCGAAAAACAGGATTCGGGGGTTTTCAGCCGCGCCAGAATCGCGCGCCGGACCGGATGGACGAGGGCTTTCAGCCCGTCGTCCAGATCCGGCACCACATCAGCCGATGATTTTGCATCGATCGTCATACGGCGATAGATGGATCGGGTTTGCCCGATATGAAGATCGGGCAGTGCCGAAATTTACAGGGCTGGGTTGCGCGCCGGATTGCGCCCCGGATTGCGCCCCCCGGGTGGGCACTCGATATGGTTCAGCCGCGCTTGCCGATTTCGACGTAGTCGCGCTGCGGCGCACCGGTATAAAGCTGGCGCGGCCGGCCGATCCGGTTCTGCGGGTCCGCCATCATTTCCATCCACTGGCTGATC
>DASVGZ010000034.1:0-6207 GCA_036379275.1 Acidiphilium sp.
GGCATCCCGGCACATCGCCTCGATGTCACGCGTCGCCCGCCAGCCGAGCAGGCGTTCGGCCAACGCCGGATCGGCATAGCATTCGGCGATGTCGCCCTGCCGGCGCGGTGCGATCCGGTACGGCACCGGAACCCCGGTCGCAGCCGTGAACGCGGCGACCATCTCCAGCACCGAATACCCGGTGCCAGTGCCGAGATTGACGGTGAAGCTGCCTTCATTGGCCAACACATGCCGCAGAGCCGCCTCGTGCGCCTCGGCGACATCCATGACATGAACATAATCGCGTACGCCGGAGCCGTCCCGTGTCGGATAATCGTCGCCGAACACGGCGAGATACGGCCGCTTTCGCTCCGCCACCTCACACAGCCAGGGCATCAGGTTCGCCGGCTCCCCGCTCGGCGCCTCGCCGATCAGCCCGGACGGATGCGCCCCCACCGGGTTGAAATAGCGCAATGATGTCGCCGCCCGCAGCACCCCGGTGCGGACCAGATCGGCGATCATCCCCTCCATCACCAGCTTGGTGCGGCCATAGACGCTGGTTGGCCGCAGCGCCGCCACCTCGGTCACCGGGCTGGCGTCCGGCTCGCCATAGACCGTCGCCGAAGAAGAAAACACCAGCCGGCCCACGCCCGCCCGGCGCATCGCCGAAAGCAGCCGCACCGTACCGACGATATTGGTGTCGTAATAGGCGAGCGGATCGGCCTCGCTCTCACCCACAGCCTTTCTTGCCGCGAAATGGATCACCGCATCGGCCGGAAACGCGGCGAACGCCGCATCCAGCGCCGCCTCGTCGCGGATATCCGCCTCGATCACGGCGATGTCCGCCCCGGCGATCCGCCGCAGCCGCTCCGGCACGTCTCGCGCCGCATTGGAGAAATCGTCGAGCAAAGCGACCGCGCAGCCCTGTTCCAGCAGCGCCACCGCCGTGTGCGAGCCGATGAATCCCGCCCCGCCGGTCAGCAGAACGCGCGGTCCGACGGGCGGGGAATTGGCCATGGCGGCGGTTCAGAAATCGAGATCGGCGTAATGCGGCGGCGGCGTGAACCCGGAAACCCGGTCGGCGAGCAGGGCGCGGAAGGACGGGCGGGACTTGATCCGCGCATACCAGTCCTTCGCCGCGGGGGCGACCGACCAGTCGATATCGCCGATGAAATCGAGCGCCGAGAGATGGGCGGCGGCGGCGAAATCGGCCAGCGAGAGATTGGCCCCGGCCAGATATTTCCGGGTCTCGGCAAGCCAGCCGATATAGGACAGATGGGTGCGCAAGGCAGCATAGCCTTCCCGCAGACGCGAGGCATCGGGCGCGCCGCGCCGCGCCGCCTGCTTCATCACTTTCTCGTAAAGCAGGTTACGCATCACCTCGCTGGCAAATCTCTCGTCAAACCAGGCGGTGACGCTGCGGATTTCAACCCGCTCGCCCAGAGTGCGGCCGATCAGGCAGTTATCCGGGTAGGCCTCGTCCAGATACTCGCAGATCGTGTTGGAATGGGGGATGACGAGGCCGTTCTCCTCGGTCAGCGTCGGCACCGTTCCCGCCGGATTCATCGCCAGATATTCCGGCCGGCGCTCCCAGGTCTTCTCGACCCGGAGTTCGAACGGCAGGCGCTTTTCCGCCAGAACCAGCCGGACCTTGCGCGCGAAGGGCGATAACGGGAGGTGATAGAGGATTCGCATGGCCCTGCTCTATGGCACCGGACGCTGCCAAGGCAAGCATTCCCACCGAAAATGCGACTTGAGGTCGATGGCTTCGGAGGCTCCGTTAACTTATTCTTAAGAAATGACGCTTATCCTCCTGATCATGGTCGCCTCCGTGGTCTTCACCGCCATCGCCGCTCCGATCGGGGCAACCGCACTCGGTACCCCGCCACTGCGCATGACTCCCACCGGCCCGCGCCCGGCGCCGCAACCCCAAGGCATAACCTCGCCTGCGCCCGCATCCCCGGCATCGCCCACCCCGCGCGGCTCTCTGCTCAACCTCTCGATCTGACGATCCGGCCCCGTCACGAACGAAACGATCCATCGAACTCCTGCCAGAGAATTCGCTCCGGTGAGTGAGGCAGCGGTGTTTGGCGAGCACCGGAGCATAGCAAAACGCTGCTGGATCGCCGCCGGAGTAGAATTTACGGGCAGAAGTTACCGCACCGCCTCGACGATCGATTGGGCCAGTGCCCGGGCGGTACAGGCATAGCCGCGATCGTTCATGTGCAGCCCGTCGGCGGCAAGAAAATCCTTCTCCGGCACACCCGCGTCCTGCCAGGCCCGCATCAGCGCGTTGCGCGAGAACAGGCTCGCATGATAGCGCCGGGCCAGCCGGGCCAGCGCGTCATTGATCGGGGCATTCTCGGGCGAGGCGAGCAGGATGCGCGATCGCTGGTTGTCCATCAGCACGATATCGGTGTCGGCATCGCTGAGCCGGTCCAGCCCGGTCTCGACCAGAGTACTGAACTTCCCGGCCGGCTCGTGCCACATCGCGGCATTGGCGCCGACCTGCCAGATCACCAGCGAAGGGCGCAGGGCCAGAACATCGCGCCCCATCCGCGCATCCTCGCCTTTGGCGTCCTGCCCGCTGACCCCGCGATTGATCACGCTGATCTCGGCATCCGGCAACAGGTCTGCCAGATCATCCTGCAACTCGGCAGGGTAGGAATCGGAGATGTCACTTGCCTTCGCCCCCCAGGTGGAAGACGAACCGAGCGCCGCGATCACCACCGGCTCACCGGCTTTCAGGGCTGCCTTGAGATGGGGAAGCGCCAGCATCTGCACCGGCGCCGGCGGGCATTCCGTCCCCGCGTCCGCCGGCCGGGACAGCAGGACCTGGGTCAGGACCGGCAGAAGGCCGAGCAGCGGGAGAAACGACCGGTTTCGCATCCTTCACCTTGTGCCACGCGCCGATCGCGGCGACCAGAAGCATTGCGCATAGCCCCGCGAGATTGACCGCGACCTGCATCCCCCAGCCCGGGTCCTGCTCCAGCGCGACCCGTCCGGCGAAAGACAGCAGGATGCTCGCGCAATAGGTGTTCAGCCCGTGCTGGCCGATCAGGATGAATACCGAGGCCGCCCTGGAAGACAGGAATTTCGCGGTCGGCGGAATATAGCGCGCGGACAACCAGGCGAGCGCCAGGATCGACAGAAGCCGGTACGGATGCAGCCCGGTCTTGTCGATATCACGGATGAACGGGCGGATCACCGCCGGCACATGCACCGCGAGCGAGGGCATCAGCCAGGTCGTCATCAGGATTGCGAACCCGACCACGAGCAGCGCCACGGCGACGATATCGGTCGCCACCCCCGGCAGATCCGGCTTGCCGTAACGGGAGAACAGCATCCCGAGCACGAGCAGGAACTGCCAGGTGAACGGGTTGAAGAACCATGTATGGCCGTTCCAGGTCGGCAGGTTCCAGCCGAACACCCGTGCCGCGACATACAGGGCGAAACTTGCCGCCAGCATCGCCTTCGGCCAGCGGATCAGCACCAGAAACGGCGCAACCCCGCCCATGATCACCACGTAGAGCGGCAGCACATTGAGAAACACGGGCTGATAGAGCATCGGCACCGCTTGCGCGATCGCGACCAGCGGCTCCTTCGCCAGATGATCGAGCCCGATCTCCGCAACATAGTTGGGATGCGAGAAGATCGCGGCACAGACCGCGACTTCGGCGATGAAAATCGAGAACAGGAAGATATGGGCGATATAGATCGTCCAGGTCCGCTTCAGCATGTCCCCGGTCGCGGAAACCGGCCCCGCGCGGTCGAGCTTGCGGCCATAGACCAGCGCCGCCGCATAGCCGGCGAGCAGGATGAAGATCTCGGTCGCATCGTTCAGCGCGAGATTGCGCACGGTAAAGCGCGCCAGTTCGTCATGCGGGATATGGTCGAGAAAGATGCAGAACAGCGCGATGCCGCGAAAGAAATCGACCCGCAGATCCCGGCCGGAGCGGACCAGTTTCATTCCGGCACCGCGCGCCGGGCCGACAGCGCGAGCGCCAGAGTGCCCTCGTCGAGGATTTCGATGCTGCCGCCCACCGGCACACCCTGGGCCAGCCGGGTCACCGGCACCGCGAGGGTCCTGATCCGCCCGGCCAGATAATGTGCGGTGGCCTGACCGTCCACGGTCGCCGGAAGGGCGAGAATCACCTCGCGCACCGAGCCGTCCAGCCGTTCCAGCAGCCTCGGCACACCGAGCTGTTCGGGTCCGCGCCCGCCGATCGCCGACAGCAGACCGCCCAGAATGTGATAGCGGCCGCGATAGACCGAGGCCCGCTCCAGCGCCCACTGGTCGGCCACGCTCTCGACCACGCAGATGCTCGCCTCACGGCCGGAATCGGCGCAGATCGCGCAGGGATCGCGGCTGTCCAGCCCGCCGCAGGAGGAACACACCCGCACCCGCTCCGCCGCCGCACTCAGCGCGCCGATCAGGGGCAGAAGCCGCTGCTCGCGTTCGGACAGCAGCCTGAGCGCGATCCGCCGTGCGCTGCGCGGGCCCAGCCCCGGCAGGCGCGCCATCAGCCCGATCAGGGTCTCGATCTCCGGGCCGGTCATGCAAGCCTGCCGATCAGAAAGGAAGCTTCATCCCCGGCGGCAGGGTCATGCCACCGGTGACTTTCTGCATCTCCGTCGTGGTAAGGGCCTCGAGTTTCGCCTTCGCGTCGCGATGGGCGGCAACGATCAGATCCTGCAGCATCTCGGCATCGTTGGGGTCGAGCAGCTTGGGGTCGATCGCGGCGGATTTCAGATCGCCCTTGCCCGACAGGGTCAACCGCACCAGACCCGCGCCGGATTCGCCCACGATCTCCATCGTCTCCAGCCGGGCCTGCATCTCCTGCATGTTCTGCTGCATCTGCTGGGCCTGCTTCATCAGGCCGGCGAGGTTTTTCATCGGTCGGTCTCCGGATCCATCTCGTCATCGGCGTCATCGCCGATGTCGAACGCCTCATCGTCCATCGGCGGCATCTCGGCAAGCCGGGCGGGAATGTCCTCGCCTCCAGCCTCTTGCGGCGCCCCCGCCTCCGTTTGTACCTCTGTCTCCGCCTGCATCTCCTCGCAACTCACGCTGGCGACCTTCGCACCCGGAAACGCAGCGAAGATCGCCTGCACCAGCGGATCGGCGAGCGCATCGGCGCGGGCTGCGTCCAGCGCGGCCTCCTCGGCCTCGGCGATGCTGGGCACGCCCGTCTCGCGCGACAGCGCGATGGTCCAGCGCCGTCCGGTTTCCGCCTCCAGAAAGGCGGCGAGCCGCGCCGCGAGATCGCGCGGCGCCGCCGGCAACAGGTTGAGTTCGATCACCGGCGGAGCGAACCGCACCAGCCGCACGTCGTGGCGCAAATGGGCCGACAGCCAGACATCGCGCTTCGCCCCGGCAAGGGCGACGACATCCTCGAACCGCGAAAGCTCCTCGAACCGCAAAAGCCGCGGCGCGGCATCGGAAACCGCATCGGCGAGCGGCGCGCCATTCACCACGGCACGCGCGCCCGCACCCGGACCGGGATTGGAACCGGGATCGGGCCGCATTGCTTGGGACTGCATCGCCGGCGGTTGCGCGCCATCGGCCGAGAGCCGGCGCACCAGATCGCCCGGCGGCGGCAGATCGGCGACGAAGCAGAGCCGGATCAGGATCATGTCGGCGGCGGCACGCCGGTCGGTCGCCTGCTCGGCCTCGGAAATCCCTTTCAGCAGCATCTGCCAGAGCCGGCCGAGCCACGGAACCGAAAGCCGTTCGGCCAGCGCCGCGCCCCGGGTGCGCTCCAGTTCCGGCAAGGCCGAGCCCCGGGCAAGCGCGGGAAGCGCCTTCAGCCGCGACAGCGTATGCGCGAGCCCGAGCAGATCCTGCATCAGCAGCACCGGATCGGCGCCGCGCTCATGGGCACGGTCCATCACCCCGAGCGCCTCGACCGGCTTGCCGGCGGCGACCGCCTCGATCAGGTCGAACACGAAGCCCCGGTCGGCGAGGCCGAGCATGTCGGCGACCAGCGCGCCGGTAATGGTCTCTCCCTCGTCGGCGCCCCGCGCGATCGCCTGGTCGAGCAGCGACAACCCGTCGCGCACCGAACCGTCGGCGGCGCGGGCGATCGCCTCCAGCGCCGCCGGCTCGACCGGGATCGCTTCCTGCGCGGCGACCTTCGCAAAATGGGCGGACAGAATCTCGACCGGCACCCGCTTGAGATCGAACCTCTGGCAGCGCGACAGCACCGTGACCGGCACCTTGCGGAT
>DASVGZ010000035.1:0-9327 GCA_036379275.1 Acidiphilium sp.
TCCAGCGCGATGCGGATGCGGCGGAACACGGCGTAGCTGCCGCCCTGCATCCAGCGCGGCGCCTCTGCTCCGGCCCATACATGATCGGTCATCGCCTTCGGGTCGCTGACCGATGGATTGATCGTGCCGTCCTTGAATCCCATCAGGTTGCGCGGCGTGCCCTTTACCTTGGGTGCGGTGGAAAATCCGGCCTGGGTCCAGCGCACGGTCGCGCTGTCTCCGGCCAGCCGGATCAGTTCGCGGACCGCGTGGAACGCGACCTGCGGATCGTCGGCGCTGGCCTGGATCGAGAGCGCGCCTCCGGTCAGACCCGGCTCCAGTTGATCGCCGGGGAAAACCGGAAGATCGACCAGGGCGGCAGGGCGTTTTGCAGCCAGCCCGAAGCGGTCCCTGCCATTCAGGGTGAACAGGTCGAGGCCGAACCCGAATGTCACGGTCAGGCGCGACGCCCCGAGATCCAGAGCATCCAGGCTGTCGAACGGCTGACCGGGATCGACCGGCGGCGCGGCGAGCCGGCCCGTGGTCATGCGTTCGGTGGCCTCGGTCCAGTTCCGGAGCATCGCGATCACCGGCTTGCGGTCGGTTGCGGCGAGGTCGAGCGCCGCGAAATACGTATTCGCCTGCATCGGATTCGGCGTCGCGATGCCGTTCTGATGCGTGCCGAAAAACGGCTCCATCGCATTGTCGGAAACCGGATGCGCCATGTTGGTGCCGGCGCTCGCAATCCCCGCGCCTGCTCCGAACGCGCCTGCTCCGAACGCACCGATGCCGGCCGCGCCGCTCGCGGCGATGAAGCGGCGGCGCGAACCGGTCACTGAACCTGTCACTGGCCGGCTTCCATCAGCGTGTTGGTGTCGTCCTGAACGTAGTAGAAGCCCGAACCGTCCGGCTTCATCGCGATGCCGAACAGGTCGCCATTGCCGGGCGGGGTCTGGGCCTCATCGTGATCGATCCAGCGTGCGCCGCGCTGGGTTCCGGTGCGTGGATCGATCTCGACCACCTGACCGTTCAGGGCGTTCGTGACGAGAAGATCGCCGTTCGGCGCGAGCGCGAGAGCGAGCGGGCGCTTCAGCAATCCGCCCTCGGTGACCAGCGTTCCGGTGCCCGCGCTGGTCGTGCGGGTCGCGGCATCCGGGATCGCGACGATGCGGTTGCCCACCGAATCGGAAACATAGAGCGTGCCATCGTGTGCGAGCGCGAGCCCGGTCGGGCCGACCGCGAAGGCGCTGGCATCGGATTTCGCGCCGAAACCGCTGCCGATAACCGTCGCCCCCGTGACCGAGGGCGGCAGGCCGGCCGGAATCGCGAGGTCGAGCCGAAGGATTGTCGCCTTGTGCAGGACCTCCTGACCCGGCGCACTCATGCCAAAGCCGATATTGCTGATGAACAGGGTTGCTTTCGTTCCGTTATCGATCGCCGCCATGTTGCCCCACGGGCCGTCGATCTCCGGGCTCGCGATCGTTTTCACGACCTTGCCGGCGGAATCGAGAACGATCAGGCAGCCCCGGCCGAGGGTTTTCGTGGTCCCGTCCTTGCTCGGCATACTGCCGACGATCACCCAGCCCGATTTCAGCATGGTCATCGCCGTGGTCAGGCCGACACCACCGGGGCAGGCGGCGAGGTTGGCCGGCACGTCGGCGAACAGGCGGGTTACCTTCGTGGTCGGGTCGTACTGCATGATCGTGGTTCCGGTTCCCTGATTGTTTGTCCGGTTGTTGAAATTGTCGAACAGAACGTCGCCCTTTTTGACGTCGCCGGACGTCGCCGGCGCCACCACCAGCGCATAGGGGTTTTCGTCGCCATTCGCGGGGATCGAGGAGGCGAGCAGATCGTGACGATGAATGCCCGCGAGAAACGACGGGTCGGCCGGCGCGGCGGCGCCGAGGCCTATCGCGCAGGCGAGCAGGGCTGTGGTGGTGATCGTTCGGGTGGGCAATCGGGTCATCGCGTGCTCCGGGGAATATTTGCGAACAGTTCTCATTCGCAAATTATGAATGTGACTGGATGGTTCGCGCTGCATCGGATCAATCCGCGGCGGCAGGGACGGGAAAAGCGGTGTCGGAAAAGGCGATGACCGCACCTTCGACCACGAGGCCGATCGGGCCGGCTGCCTGTGGCAAGGCGTGGCTGTAGGTGCGCGACAGAAGCAGCGGTACCCCGGCATCGGCGAGGTGGAGTTCCACCAGAGCGTCGTGACCGAAATAATGGGTAACCCCGATCCGTGCCGGAATACTGCCTTCGGTCGCTTCGGGAACCAGACGGATCTGTTCGGGCCGGATCATCACCGTCACCGCACCCTGCATCGGCTCAACGAGGGCAAGCGTGCCGAGCGCGCAGGTCGCCTGTCCGTCCTGCGCCGTGGCGGGCAGCAGCACGGCCTCGCCGACGAATTGCGCGAGCGCCGCATCGCGCGGCCGGTGATAGAGCGATACCGGGTCGGTGTTCTGGACGATCCGCCCGTCGCGCAGCACCGCGACGCGATCGCCCATCGACAGGGCTTCGGCCTGATCGTGAGTGACCAGAATCGCGGTCGCGCCGGTCGCCCGGATCGCATCGGTGACAGTCTGGCGCACATCCTGGCGCAGCGCGGCGTCGAGCGCCGAGAACGGCTCGTCGAGCAGGATCAGCCGGGGCGATGCCGCAAGCGCCCGCGCCAGCGCGACCCGCTGCTGTTCGCCGCCGGATAACTGGTGCGGGCTGCGCGTGGCGAAATCCTCCGGCAGCCCGACCATGCCGAGCAGTTCGGCGATCCGCGCCTCATGCCGGCCATGCCCGAGGCCGAAGGCAATGTTCCGCCCGACCGACATATGCGGAAACAGCGCGCCTTCCTGGGCGAGATAGCCGATCCGCCGCCGCTCCGGCGGCACGTGCAGGGTGGGTGAGGCAACCATGCCGCCGCCGATCGCGACGGTGCCGGCATCGACCCGCTCAAACCCGGCGATCAGGCGAAGCAGGGTGGTCTTGCCGCTGCCGGACGCGCCGAGAATCGCCAGAATGTCGCCCGAACGCACCGAGAGATCGACCGAATCGAGCACGGTGTCGGCGCCGAACCGCTTGCTCACCCCGGCGATGTCGAGAGCGCCCATCGTCAACCCCCCGGATCGGTATGCAGCGCCGAGACGCCGAAGCGCCGGGCGAGCAGCCAGCTCGCCGCCATCGACAGGGCGATCAGCACCGCCGCATAGGGCGCGGCGGCGGCGAAGGCGAGGGTGGAGGTATCGCCCCAGATGCGGATCGCGAGAGTCTCGGTGCCGATCGGCGCGAGCAGAAGGGTCGCGGTGAGTTCGGTCGACACCGCGATGAACACCAGCGACGCGGCGGCGCCAAAACCGGGTGCGGCAAGCGGCACCGTCACCCGCCACAGCACCGCGAGCCAGTTCGAGCCGAGCGATCGCGCCGCTTCCTCCAGTCGCCGGTCGGCCTGGAGCAGGGCCGAGCGGATGCCGACCAGAGCATAGGGCATGAACAGGATGGCGTAGGCGATCAGGAGCAGGAAGGTGCTCTGGTAGAGCGCCGGGATCGTGCCGATGGTCGCGGTGATCAGGGCGAGCGCGATGACGATTCCGGGCACGCCCTGCGCCAGCCACGCGCCGCGTTCGAGCGGCAGGGTGAGCGCGAAGCGCGGCCAGCGGGTAGACAGGATCGCGAGCGGCAGCGCCAGAACGAGGGTGAGTAAAGCAGCGCCGAGTCCGAGTTCGATCGTGCTGAGCGTCGCATCCAGCAAGGCGCGCGGCGAGGCTTCGTCCGGCGTGATCGCAGCGGCGCCGTGTTGGGTCAGCCAGAACAGCACCGTGAAAACCGGCACCCCGAGCGAGACCAGGGCGAACAGGGCGAATCCCGGCACCGCGACAAGGCGCCAGCGTCCGAGCCGCCAGGGTGTGGCGCGCCGCCGCGTTCCCTTGCCGATCCGGGCGTAATGAACATTGCGGCGCAGCGCGGTCTCGGCGGCGAGGCAGGCGAGGCAGAAGATCAGCAGGACGATCGCCAGCGCCGCCGCTTCCGCGCCGTTGAAGCCGGAGCGATAGGCGGCATAGATTTCGGTGGTGAAGGTGCGAAACCGCATCATCGCGAAGGCGCCGAACTCGATCAGAATGTTCAGCGCGACCAGAAGCGCCCCGCCGAGAATCGCCGGACGCAACTGCGGCAGGATCACCCGGTAGAAGCAGCGCCACGGCGTGTCGCCCAGCGCGCGCGCCGAATCCTCCAGCGCCGGATCGAGCCCGCGCAGCGCGGCGGCGACCGGCAGATAAACCAGCGGGGTATAGGCGAACACGGTGACGATCAGCGCCCCGCCGAACCCCTCGAATTCCGGGCTGATCGACACCCAGGCATAGCTCGCGACGAAGGCCGGAACCGCCAGCGGCGCCACCGCCAGCACCGCCCAGGCCGAGCGCCCCGGCAGGTCGGTGCGCTCGATCAGAACGGCGGCGGCGGTGCCGAGTGCCATGCAGCAAAAGGCGGCGGCGACGGTGAGGGACGCCGTGTTGAACAGAAGGGTTCCGACCAGCGGCCGCCAGAGCAGGGCGATCACCTGCCGCGCACCGGCCTCCGCCGCATCGGCAAGGGTGATGCCGATCGGCAGCAGGACCAGCGCCGCCGGAACCGCGCCGATCAGCACCAGCCCGTGCGACGGGCGCGGCAAAGACGGGCGCGGCAAGCTCGACAACACGCGGAATGACGACACTGGCTGCTGTCCCTGTTGTCCGTAAGCTGCGCTCAGATCAGCCCGGCCTGCTGGACCAGCTTTGCCGCCTCACGATCGTTGCCCAGCTCGGCCGGGGTGATCGCCGGCGGGTGCAGCGTGTCCCGTGGTGCGAGCAGCGGATTCGGCGCGACCCCGGGATGCAGCGGATATTCGTAATCGACCGAGCTTTTCGCGAGCATCGTCTGCGCATCCGTGCTCACCAGAAAGGCGAGGAACTGCTGCGCCTCTTTCTGATGGTGCGAGGTTTCCAGAACCCCGGCGCCGGACACGTTGATCAGGTTGCCGACATCGCCGGGCGCGAAATGGGCGATCCGGCTCGGGGTGCGGTCCGGTCCCATCTCGGTGCGCAACCGCGCCCAGTAATAGTTGTTGATGATGCCGGTGGCGACGCTGCCGCGATTGACCGCCGCGACCACCGCCTCGTCATCCTGATAGATTTTGGCGTTCTTCTTGAGGCCGTCCAGCCAGGCCAGGGTTTTCGCCTTGCCTTCGGCATGGATCATCGCGCCGACCAGAGGCAGGAAATCGGCGTCGCCCGGCGCGATCGCGATCTTGCCCTTCCACGCGGGGTCGGCGAGGTCGGCCAGATGACGAGGCAGGGCGCTTTCCGCGATCAGCTTCGGGTTCCAGGCGAGGACGTTCTGGCGTTCGAGCACGCCGACCCAGTCGCCGTCGGCGGCGCTGTCGGCGCGCGGAACCACCGTGAGCGTCGCTTTGTTCACCGGCGCAAGAAAATGGTTCTGATCGAGCAGGGTCAATTCAGGCGAGTTCTCGACGAACACCATGTCGGCAGGCGAGCTTTTGCCCTCGCGCAGGATCTGGTTGGCGATTTCCGGCCCCTCGCCGGAATGGACCTTCACCGCGATTCCGGTTTTCGCCTCGAACGCCTTGGTCAGCATCGTGACCACCTGGGCGTGCTGGGCGCTGTAGAGGATCAGGGTGGGTTTTGCCCCGGTCTGTGCCTGGGCCTGTGCGACACTCGCTGTCAGCAGGCCGGCGGTGGCAAGAGCCGTCAGGGTCAGCCGGCTGGAACGGGGCAGACGGAACGAACGCATGGATGGCCCTTTCACGATCTTGGCATATGAGAATGAGAATTATTCTTAGTTGATACCGGATCGGATACAGGACCGCAGAAGTCCTGTCAATCGGGCGAAACGACCGAACGTGTGTTCGGGCCGCTTTTCCCTACCCGACATCCCGCTCGGCAGGCCCGGCGAGGGCTAGATCGCGCAGGAGCGTCAGGGCCGGGATGAGGCGGCCCTGCGGCGGTGAGCCGAGCGCGAGGCGAATCGCGTTCGGCGCATTGCCGGCCGGGGCGAAGGCGCGGGCGCTCACCGTCGCGACTCCATGTTTCGCGGCGGCGGCAACGAAATCCTCCGCCCGCCAGTGTCGGGGCAGTCCCATAAGCAGATGATAGGCGCGCGGGTCGCCGGTCAGATCGCATCCGGCAAGGCAGGTCCGCGCGATCTCCTGCCGCGCGATGGCATCTTCGCGCTTGTCCGCCTGCACCCTTCCTGCGGTGCCATCCTCGATCAGCCGGAGCGAGGCGGCCAGCGGAAAACCGCTCGCGGCCCAGACCCCCGAGCGGATCGCCCGCGCGATCGCCTGCCGGTATTTTGCTCCGGCGGCAATCATCCCGAGGGTCAGGCCGGGCGCGATCCGTTTCGAGAAACTGTCGATGACGACGACATGATCGGGCGCGAGCGCCGTAAGCGGCGCCTCGTCGGCGAGGAAAGCATAGATCGCATCCTCGATCGTCGGAACGTCGTGCTCGCGCAGAAAACCGGCGATCCGTGCGCGCCGTTCACCCCCCATTGAGGCACCGAGCGGATTGTGCAGCAGGGGTTGCAGATAGAGCGCCCTGAGCGGTGTGGCGCGATGGATCGCCTCCAGCCGCTCGGGAACGATGCCCTCCCGGTCCATTTCGATCGGGACGACATCCAGCCGCAGATGTTCGGCGATGGCGAGCATCACCGGATAGGTCAGGGCTTCCACGCCGATCCGCGACCCCGCCGGAGCCAGTGCTGACAGCGAGGCGGCGATCGCCTGGCGGCCATTGCCGGTCAGAAGGATGCCATCCGGTTCCGGTGCCCAGCCGCCACGGCCGAGGAAACCGGCGATCGTCTCCTGTGCCGGCCGGGTTGCCGCATGGCCGACCGGACGCATCGCGGCATCGAGATTTTCGGGGCGCAGGACCGGTTCGAGCGCGCGCGCGATGATGTCGGCCTGACCGGTCAGGATCGGAAAATTGAGTTCGAGATCGACCGCCGCCGCCGCCGGTTCGGACAGGGCGGCGGAAGCGGGCGACGGACTGGCGCGCACGAAGGTGCCGCGCCCGATTTCACCATCGACCAGCCCGCTGCGAAACAGCGCGCGATAGACGCGGGCAGCCGTCGAGGGCGCGATGCCACGCCGCCATGCGAATTCCCGCTGGGGCAGAAGCCTTTCCCCGGGCTTGAGGCGTCCGGCCGCGATATCGGCGGCGATCTCCTCGGCGATCTCCTCGGCGATGCGTCGATAATCCTGTCTGCTCATGGATTGCTCGCAAATTCGAAAAATTGCACCGATAGCAATATAAATATTGCATCGAAAACTCGGCGCATTCAATTTCAATTTTATCGGATTGCACTGAATTTGGAGACGCGAAATGGCCGAGGCCGTGCTCGATGGTGTGACCATCGCCTATGACGACATCGGCGAGGGCAGGGACGTGGCGGTTTTCGTCCACGGCCACCCGTTCGACCGGTCGATGTGGTCGCCGCAGCACCGCCTGTTCGCGGCCACCGGCTGGCGCGCGATCATCCCCGACCTGCGCGGTTACGGGCAAAGCAGTGTGGTGCCGGGCAGAACCGGCCTCGACGATTTCGCGCGGGATATCGCGGCCCTCGCCGATCATCTCGGCATCGCGCGATTCGTGATCGCCGGCCTGTCGATGGGCGGGCAGATCGCGATGGAAGCGTGCCGCCTCTACCCCGACCGCATCCGCGGCCTCGTGCTCGCGGCGACGTTTCCCCAGGCCGAAACTCCGCTGGGCAAGGCTCATCGAAACGCCATGGCGGACCGGCTTCTGTGCGAGGGCATGGAGCCTTATGCGCGGGAGGTTTTGCCGAAGATGATCGCGCCGCGCACCATTGAAACCTTGCCGTCGGTTGCAGGCAAGGTTCTGGCGATGATGATGGCGGCGCACCCCACCGGCGCTGCGGCCGCCCTGCGCGGCCGCGCCGAACGCCCCGACTACGCAAAGACGCTCGCGAACGTCGCGGTCCCCGCGCTGGTCGTCGTCGGCGATGCGGATGCGTTCACGACGCGCTCGGACGCCGAACGGATGCGCGATCTTCTGAAAAATTCACGGCTGGTCTGGATGGAAGGCGTCGGCCACATGCCGAATCTGGAACGGGACGCTGAATTCAATGCGGAACTCACAGCGTTTTTCAATTCGATATCCACGCGCGGGCAGGAGATCGCGGCATGAAAAGCGACACGAACGATACGAAACCGCGTTGCGTGTTCGTCACCGGAGCCAGCGCCGGGTTCGGCGCTGCGATCGCCCGGAAATTCGCGGCCTCCGGCACGCGCGTGATCGCGGCGGCACGGCGGCTCGACCGGCTGGACGCTCTGGCCCGCGAAGTCGGTCGTGACATCCTGTTACCGGTCGCGCTCGATCTTCGCGACCGCGCTTCGGTCGAGCAGGCGATCGCCAGTCTGCCAGACCGCTTCTCGCACATCGACTGTCTGGTGAATAACGCCGGCCTGGCGCTGGGGCTGGAACCCGCGCCGCGCGCCGATCTCGCCGACTGGGACGCGATGCTGGATACCAACTGCCGCGGCCTGATCTACATGACGCGGGCGATCCTGCCCGGCATGGTCGCACGAGGACGCGGGCATATCGTCAATCTCGGCTCGGTCGCCGGGAGCTATCCCTATCCCGGCGGCAATGTCTACGGTGCGACCAAGGCATTCGTCCGTCAATTCAGCCTCAATCTGCGCAGCGACCTGCATGGAACCGGACTCCGCGTCAGCGTGATCGAACCCGGCATGTGCGGCGGTACCGAATTCTCCGAGGTTCGTTTTTCCGGCGACAGGGATAAAGCCGCCGCGATCTACGCCGGGATGCAGCCGCTGACCGCAGCCGACATCGCGGAGACGGTCATCTGGGTCACCGCCCGACCGGCGCATGTCAATGTCAATGCGGTGGAGATCATGCCAGCGGCGCAGAGCTTCGCGTCGTTCCAGGTGCACCGCGCGGCATAAAATTCTGACCGTCATTATTCCGGACAGGTCGACAGCGGGCATGAACGAACCGTACCGATCGGCAGGTGGAACGTGGTCCCCCAGACCAGCAAGGCGATGACGCTGATTCCAGATCCCAGCGCCGATACGCCTGCCCATCCCGCATGAGCATAGGCCATTGTAGAGGCGATGGCTCCGATCGCGCTGCCGATGGAATAGAATACCATGTAACCTCCGACCAGGCGGTTGCGCGCTTCGGGATGGCGGTCGAATATGATGCTCTGATTGGTGACATGAACAGCCTGTACGGCGAGATCGAGAAAAACGACGCCGACAAGAAAAACGGGCAGCGATACCGGCAGCATGACGATCAGCCGCCATGATATCAATAA
>DASVGZ010000036.1:0-3610 GCA_036379275.1 Acidiphilium sp.
ACCTGCCCCTCGAAACCGGCAAGCCGCCCTGCCATGAAATCGCGAAATGACCGGCCCGCGACATCGACATAGGCGCCATCGCGGTAGACGAAATACATCGGCACATCGAGCAGGTAATCGGCATAGCGCTCGAACCCGAACCCGTCCTCGAACACCGCGCTCGGAATCCCGGCACGGGCATTGTCGGTATCGAGCCACGTCCAGGCCCGGTTCGACAGCATCCCGTCCGGCTTGCCCTCGCGGAACGGACTGTTGGCGAACAGCGCGGTCGCCAGCGGTTGCAGCGCGTAGCCGACGCGCATCTTGCGCACCATGTCGGCTTCCGATGCGAAATCGAGATTGGCCTGCACCGTGCAGGTGCGCAGCATCATGTCGAGCCCGCGCGTCCCCACCCGCGGCATGTGCGCGCGCATGATCGCGTAGCGCCCCTTGGGCATCCAGTCGAAATCCTCGCGCCGCGCCGTGGGGTGAAAGCCCAGCGGCGCGAAGCCGAGGCCCAGCCCCGGCGCGATCCGGGCGATCCGGTCGAGATGAGCGTCGATCTCCGCCTTCGTCTCGTGCAGGCTGGCGAGCGGCGCGCCCGACAGCTCGAACTGCCCGCCGGGTTCCAGCGAAATCGAGAATCCCTGCCCGTTCAGCCCGATCGGCTGGCCCCGGTCGAGAATCGGATCGAGCCCCTCGTTCGCCGCGATCCCTTCCAGAAGATCGCGAATCCCGCCGGACCCGGCCTGCGACAGATAGGCCGGCGGCGCGTGGTCGCCGAGCCGGAAGCCGAAGCTCTCGTGCTCGGTGCCGATACGGAACGCGTCGCGCGGTTTGCAGCCGGCCTCGAACCATGCGGCAAGCTGGCGGGACGCGGTGATCGGCGTGGCGTCAGCCTCTCCTGGATTGGACAAGCACTACTCCTGAACTCGGTCGGTCGCGGGCGACGCGAGCATTCGCGCGAGCCCGGCGATGGCGGCAGTCTCGGCGCGCAGGATGCGGGGGCCGAGTGAAATCATCGTAACAAAGGGATGCCGGGAGAGAACGTCAAGCTCCGCCGGCGCAAACCCGCCTTCGGGGCCGACCAGAAGGGCCGAGGGTTGAAATGGCGAAATCGTTGCCAACGGAGCAGCGCCGGCCCGCTCCGCCGCGACGAACAGCCGCCGCCCCTCCGGCCAGTCGCCGATCAGGTTGAACACCCCGACCGGCGCGCGAATCCCCGGCACCGACAGGCGCTCCGACTGTTCGGCCGCCTCGGTCGCGATCGCCGTGAACCGGTCGGCATTCACCCGCGCGGTCTGGCTGCGTTCGGTGAACACCGGCTGGATCGCCGACGCGCCGAGTTCGGTCGCCTTCTCGACGATCAGGTCGCTCGCGTCGCGCTTGACCGGGGCGAAGCAGAGCCAGCAATCGGGTTCCGGCTCCGGCGCGCGGGTCTGCCCGGAAACCGCAAGCTCCGCCCCCTGCCGGCCGACGTGGCCGATCGCGGCCTCGAACTCGCCGTCGGTTCCGTTGAACACGCGGAGCGGATCGCCGGCCTTCCGCCGCATCACATGGGCGAGGTAGTGCGCCTGCGCGGCGGTTGTGGCAATCACATTGCCCCGCGCGAGCGGCACCGGAATATAAAGGCGGATGATCGAACCCATGGCGGATGGTCTATCAGCAGATCGGCGATTCACCGATATCAGGACCGGCGGCTGGATCGCCCGCCTGCCCGGCCGCGCGCAGCCCTTCGCCCTGCTGGCGCGGCTGGACCGGCCGATCGGCGCCTGGCTGCTGTTCCTGCCGGGGCTGTGGAGCATCCTTCTGGCGCGTCAGGGGGTCTGGCCCAGCCTCTGGCTGATCGTCCTGTTCGGCGTGGGCGCCGTCGTGATGCGCGCCGCCGGCTGCGTGGTGAACGATTTGTGGGACCGCAAGCTCGATCGCCAGGTCGCCCGCACCGCCGGCCGCCCGCTCGCCTCCGGCGCGATCTCCGTCCCCGGCGCGCTCGGCTTCCTTGCCATCCTGCTCGCGATCGGCCTCGGCATTCTCCTGCTGCTCAACAACCCGGCCCGGATTCTCGGCGTGGCGTCCCTGCTTCTGGTGGCCCTCTATCCGGCCGCGAAACGGGTCACCTGGTGGCCGCAGGTGATGCTCGGCTTCACCTTCGGCTGGGGTGCGCCGATGGGCTACGCGGCGGCCCATGGCGGGCTCGGCTGGCCAGCCCTGCCGCTCTACGCCGCCACGATCCTGTGGATTCTCGGCTACGACACGATCTACGCGCATCAGGACCGCGAGGACGACGCGATGGTCGGCATCAAGTCCACCGCCCTGAAATTCGGCGCCGGAACGCGGCGTTTCCTGATGGTCTGCTATGCGGGGACGATCCTTCTGCTTCTCGCCGCTTTCGCCCTCGCCGGACTCGGCTGGATCGGGATGGCGGCGCTGATCCTGCCCGCGGCACTGCTCATCTGGCAGATCGTCACGATCGACATCGACGCCCCGGCGAAATGCCTCGCTTTGTTCAAGCTCAACCGGGAGGTCGGACTTCTGGTCGCTCTCGCAATTTTGCTCGGCCGATGAAGGCTTCGGAACGGCCCGAGGCGTTCATTCGTGAAACCACCGCCTTCGCGACCCCCGCCATGGTGCCGGAAATCGGCCTTCACCTCGCCAGCGAGATCACCCCGATCTGGCAGGCGACCGAAACCTTTTTGACCGAAACCGGCATCGCTCCGCCCTACTGGGCCTTCGCCTGGCCGGGCTCGGTCGCCCTTGCGCGCTACATGCTCGACCATCCGGACCTTGTGCGCGGCCGGCGCGTGGCCGATTTCGCAGCGGGCTCCGGGCTCGCCGCCATCGCAGCACTCATGGCGGGAGCGAAAAGCGCCCTCGCCATCGAAATCGACCCGCTTGCCGGGGCGGCGATCGCCCTGAACGCGATCCGGAACGGCGTCTCTGTCGAGATCGCGATCGGCGACGCGACCGGAACCGAGCTCGCCGCCGACCTCATCCTGTGCGGCGATATCTGTTATGAAGCGCCGATGACCCGACATATCTGGCCCTGGCTGTGCGCCTCGGCGCTGCGTTCGGAGGTCTGGATCGCCGATCCCGGCCGGGCCTATGTTCCGCGCGAGGGCCTCGCCGAATTCGCGCGCTATGCGGTGCCGACCACGATGGAACTGGAAAGCCGGACCATGCGCGATACCGTGCTCTACCGGGTTGCCAGCCCGAATTGACCATAACTTCCTGCGGAAGTAAGCAGGCGCAGCATTTCGATAGACTTTCAAAACAGCGACAATGAGGTGGTGATCATCATGCAGGATGTGCGTGAAGCCTTCATGCAAGGCCGCAACTCCACCGGGGCCATGGTCAGGCGACCGCTCTCCCCGCATCTCCAGATCTACCGGCCGCAGATCTCCTCGACCCTGTCGATCTTTCACCGCATCGCCGGCATCGCCCTGTCGGCCGGGGCCGTTCTGCTGTCGCTCTGGCTTGCGGCGGCGGCAACCTCGGCGGGCGCTTTCGCGGTCGCGCAGTGGCTGGTCGATTCGATCATCGGAATGATCATCCTGTTCGGCTTCACGCTCGCCCTGTTCTATCACTTCTGCAACGGCATCCGGCATCTGATGTGGGATGCGGGGCGCGGCTA
>DASVGZ010000037.1:0-2502 GCA_036379275.1 Acidiphilium sp.
AGCACCGATTCGAGCGCGGCGAGGCGGTCGATGGCGGCGCGCATCGCGGCTTCCCTTGTCACATGGGTGACCAGAACCACCGGCACCGCCTCGCCGGGACGCCGCCCGTGCTGGAGCATCGATTCGAGCGAAACGCCATGATCGCGCAGGACAGCGGTGACATCGGCGATCACCCCTGGCTGGTCGACCACCATCAGACGCAGGAAATAGGCGCCGCGATGGGCGTCCATCGGCACCGATGCACGTGGTTCGAGGGCGGCGCTGGCGACCCCGAGCATGGGTGTCTCGCGCCCGCGCGCCAGATCGATCAGATCGGCGACAACCGCCGAGGCGGTCGGGCCGGCGCCGGCGCCACGTCCCTGAAGCACGATCGCGCCGACCGGCTCGGCTTCCGCGACCACGGCGTTGTTCACCCCGTCGACATGGGCGAGCGGCGAGGCGAGGGGAATCATCGCCGGATGCACCCTCGTCTCGATCCCGGCCTCGGTCGCCCGGGCGATGCCGAGCAGCTTGATCCGGTAGCCGAGTTCGTCGGCGAAGGCGATGTCGAGCGCGCTGACCCGCCTGATGCCGTCGATGTGGATGGAAGCGAAATCGATCTGCCGGCCGAAGGCGATCGCGGCCAGAATCGCGAGTTTGTGGGCGGTATCGATTCCGTCGATGTCGAAGGAGGGGTCGGTCTCGGCATAGCCATGGGCCTGGGCGTCGGCCAGGACGGCGGCGAAATCGAGCTTCTCCTTCTGCATCCGCGACAGGATGTAGTTGCAGGTGCCGTTGAAGATGCCGGCGACGCTGGAAATCCGGTTGGCCGCGAGCCCCTCGCGCAGCGCCTTGATCACCGGGATGCCACCGGCAACCGCCGCCTCGAACCGGAGACGCTGGCCGCTCGCCTCGGCAAGGGCGGCGAGTTCCGCGCCGTGCTCGGCGATCAGCGCCTTGTTGGCGGTCACCACCGGCTTGCCGGCGGCGAACGAGGCCTCGACCAGGGCGCGCGCCGGGCCGTTCGAGCCGCCGATCAGTTCCACAACAGCGTCGATCGACGGATCGCGGGCGAGATCGACCGGATCGTCGACCCAGCGGATGCCGTCGAGCGAAACGCCTCGGTCGCGCGAGCGGTTCCGTGCCGAAACGGCAGCGACCCGGATCGGGCGACCGGCGCGGGCCGTGATGATGGCTTCATTGTCGCGCAGCAGGCGCAGAACGCCGGCGCCGACCGTGCCGAGGCCGGCGATGCCGACCGAAAGAGGCTCGCTCATACGGCGACGTGCTCGGCGGGCGAGGGAGACGCCATGTTTCCGGGGGCCATGAAGGCGCGGATGTTGCGCACCGCCTGACGCAGCCGGTGGGTGTTCTCGACAAGGGCGATACGGACATGGCCGTCGCCGTATTCGCCGAAACCGATGCCAGGGGCGACCGCGACTTTGGCCCGTTCCAGCAGCAGCTTGGCGAAATCGACCGAACCGAGATGGGCGTAGCGTTCCGGGATCGGCGCCCAGGCGAACATCGAGCCGTGCGGTGAGGGCACCTGCCATCCCGCCTGATTCAGGCCCTTGATCAGAATGTCCCGCCGTTCGCGATACAGGGTGCGCGCCTGCTCGACGCAATCCTGTGGGCCGTTCAGCGCGGCGGTGGCGGCGACCTGGATCGGGGTGAAGGCGCCGTAGTCGAGATAGGATTTCATCCGGGCGAGGGCCGAGATCAGCCGCGGGTTGCCGGCGGCGAAGCCCACGCGCCAGCCGGGCATGGAATAGGTTTTCGACATCGAGGTGAATTCGACTGTGATGTCCTTCGCGCCTTCGACCTGGAGCACGGAAGGCGGCGGATCGCCCTCGAAATAGATTTCGGCATAGGCGAGGTCGGACAGGATGAAGATTTCGTGTTTGCGGGCGAACGCCACGATCTCCTTGTAGAAATCGAGCGTTGCCAGATATGCCGTTGGATTTGAAGGAAAATTAACGATCAGCGCGGTCGGTTTCGGCACCGAGTGGCGGACCGCGCGGTCGAGCGCGCGCAGCATTTCGTCATCCGGCGTCGCGGGAATCGAACGGACCGAGGCGCCTGCGATGATGAAGCCGAATTGGTGGATCGGATAGGACGGATTCGGCACCAGGATCGTGTCGCCCGGGCTGGTGATCGCGTTCGCGAGATTGGCGAGGCCTTCCTTCGAGCCGAGGGTGGCGATCACTTCGGTATCCGGGTTCAGCTTCACGCCGAACCGCCGGTCGTAATAGCCGGCCAGGGCGCGGCGCAGGCCGGGAATCCCCTTGCTGGTCGAATAGCGGTGACTGCGCGGGTCGGCGACGGTCTCGATCAGCTTGGCGACGATATGCGGCGGGGTCGGGCTGTCGGGGTTGCCCATGCCGAGATCGATGATGTCCTCTCCCGCCGTCCGGGCGGCGGCCTTCGCCTGGTTGACCTCGGCGAAGACATAGGGAGGCAGGCGGCGGATGCGGTGGAATTCCTCGGTCATGGTCTGTCCTGGGTATGCCTGATCACGAATTA
>DASVGZ010000038.1:0-2645 GCA_036379275.1 Acidiphilium sp.
GATCGGCGTCCCGCGCGAGCAGGCGTGCAGACTCGATCAGAGCGGGATCGGCCGAATTGCCGATCGCGATGGCGACGTTGCGGGCAAACCGGTTGCGTCCGACCCGTTTGACCGGACCGCCGGCGAACAGGGTGCGAAACGCGGCATCGTCAAGGGCCGCGAGTTCGGCGAGGCGCGGGGCGGTCAGTTCCTCGCGCGCCGCCAGTTTCTGTTCGTGCCCGGCCTGTGCGAACTTGTTCCACGGGCAGGCGGCGAGGCAGTCGTCGCAGCCATAGATCCGGTTGCCCATGGCGGCACGGAGTTCGACCGGAATCGGCCCGTCATATTCGATCGTCAGGTAGGAGATGCAGCGCCTTGCATCGAGTTTGTAGGGCGCGGGGAACGCATCGGTCGGGCAGGCGGTCTGGCACGCGGTGCAGGAGCCGCAGCGGTCGGCGTGGGGCGAGTCTGACGGCAGGTCGAGCGTGGTCATGATCTCGCCGAGCAGAAGCCAGGAGCCATGATGGCGCGACACCAGATTGGTGTGCTTGCCCTGCCAGCCCAGTCCGGCCTCGCGGGCGAGCGGCTTTTCCATCACCGGCGCGGTATCGACGAACACTTTCACCTCGGCGCCCGCGCGGGAGACGATGAACTGCGCGAGATGCTTGAGTTTGCCCTTGATGATGTCGTGATAGTCCCGGTTTCGCGCGTAGACCGAGATATTGCCCCGGTCGGTCAGCGCGAGCGTGCCCAGAGGGTCGGACGCGGGAGCGTAGGACATGCCGAGGGAAATCACCGTGACGGCATCGGGCCAGAGTGCTGCAGGATCGCCGCGCTGCGCCACTCGCTCCGCCATCCAGCCCATCGTGCCGTGGCGTCCGGCGGCGAGGTAGTCATGCAGCGCCTGCCGACGGGTTTCATCGAGCGTCGCACGGGCGAAGCCGACCGCATCGAAGCCAAGGGACGCGGCGTGCGCCTCGATAGTCTTGCGGAAGGCCGGCTTATCCACGGCCGCGATAGGGCGAGACACCCTGATCCGGCAGGAACGCGCCCTCCGGCGGCGAGCCGGTCTGCCAGAACACGTCGATCGGGATGCCGCCGCGCGGATACCAGTAGGCGCCGATCCTGAGCCAGCGCGGCGCGAGCAGCGAAACCAGCCGTTCCGCGATCATCATGGAGCAGCCTTCGTGAAACGCGCCGTGATTGCGAAACGAGGCCATGAACAGCTTGAGCGACTTGCTCTCCACGATCCACGAATCCGGGATGTAGTCGATCACGATATGGGCGAAATCCGGCTGCCCGGTGATCGGGCAGAGCGAGGTGAATTCCGGGCAGGTGAACCGCACGACGTAGTTCCGGCCCTGTGCGGGGGCGGGCACGCGTTCGAGTTCGGCCTGCTCGGGGCTGTCCGGCGTGCGGCTCGCGTGGCCGAGCTGGTGCAGCCCGGCATAGGGTTCGTCAGTCATCGCCTCTCGTCCATCCTTCGCGCGTTTCCGTTGTATAGGCCTCGAAGCCGCCGCGTTCGATCGCGTCGCGCGCGCCCGCCATCAGGCGCTGATAATAGGTCAGGTTATGCGCCGTCAGAAGCATCGGCCCAAGAATTTCCTCGGCGCGAAACAGATGATGCAGATAGGCGCGGCTGTGGCGCGTGCAGCCGGGGCACGCGCAGCCGGGGTCGAGCGGGCGCGCATCGTCGGCGAACCGCGCGTTGCGCAGGTTGAAGATACCGCGCGTTGTGAAGGCGCGGGCGGTGCGTCCGGCCCGGGTCGGCATCACGCAGTCGAACATGTCGATCCCGCGTGCGATGGCACCGAGCAGGTCGTCCGGCGTGCCGACGCCCATCAGGTAGCAGGGGCGGTCGGCGGGCAGATGCGGGCGTGTCGCCTCGATCATCTCGTACATCTTTGCCTGACCCTCGCCGACGGCGAGCCCGCCGATCGCATAGCCCTCGAAGCCGATACCGGTGAGGGCGGTGGCGGATTCGGCGCGAAGATCGGGGTAGATATTGCCCTGGACGATGCCGAACTGGCCGTAGCCGTCGCGTTTCACGAACGCCGTGCGCGAGCGTTCGGCCCAGCGCATCGACAGGCGCATCGACTTTGCCGCCTCATCGTGGGTGGCGGGAAATTTTGTGCACTCGTCGAGCGTCATGGTGATCGTCGAATCCAGAGCGTGCTGGATCGCGGTCGAGCGTTCCGGTGTCAGGTGGTGGGCGGAACCGTCGATATGCGAGCGGAAGGTGACGCCTACCTCGTCGAGTTTGCGCAACTTCGCGAGCGACATCACCTGGAACCCGCCCGAATCGGTCAGGATGATGCCGGGCCAGTCGGCCATCCGGTGAAGCCCGCCCAGCGAGGCAACTCGTTCCGCGCCGGGGCGCAGCATGAGGTGGTAGGTATTGCCGAGGATGATTTCAGTGCCGGTCGTGCGCACCGAATCGGCCATCATCGCCTTCACCGTTCCGGCGGTGCCGACCGCCATGAACGCGGGAGTCTCCGCCGTGCCGTGCGCGCTGGCGATACGCCCGCGCCGGGCCGCGCCGTCGGTCGCGAGCAGGGAAAAGCCGAAACCGGTCATGCTTTCTCCAGAAGGCAGGCGTCGCCGTAGGAATAGAACCGGTAGCCAGTATCGACCGCGTGGGCGTAGGCGGTCCTGATCCGGTCCAG
>DASVGZ010000039.1:0-7221 GCA_036379275.1 Acidiphilium sp.
AGAGATTTCCTCGACGATATCCGCCGCCGTCACGATCCGCGCGAATTCGCCATGCAGGTTGGCGAGAGTCATCGCGTGAACGCTTTCGGCATCGTGCCGGTCGCCATCAGGTCCGGTTCGGTCGAAGGTCCAGGTCGCATCGCGAACCAGACGGGCATCGAACCCGAAATTCCCTGCCATCCGGGTCGTGGTTTCCACGCAATGATTGGTCGTCGCGCCGCAAATGACCAGCGTCTCGATCCCGGCATTCCGTAACCTCGCCTCGAGATCGGTGCCGATGAACGAACTGTTGACCTGCTTCACGATCACCGCCTCGCCCGGCAGTTCCCGCGCCTCGTCTTTCACCGGAAACCCCGGACCGTCCGGCCGGAAATACGAATCGGGCGCGGTTCCCGCGTGACGGATGTGAAACACCGGCAATTTTGCTTCCCGGAATGCAGCCAGCAAGGTCGCGATCCGGGCCACGGCATCCGGATTGTTCCGACCGATACCACTCGCCTCGACATGATCGAACCCGAGTTGCACGTCGATCACCAGAAGCGCTGTGCGGTGCATTGCCACTACCTTCGGAGTTTCAGGTCAGAATTCAGAGCTGTTCAGGAAATGCCGCACTGGAGGTCCGAGCCGGAATCGAACCGGCATACGCGGATTTGCAGTCCGCTGCATCACCACTCTGCCATCGGACCCCGGCTCTCGGTGCGCACCGGCTTATCGGGCCATCCCGCCATCACGGTCAAGTCTCCCCTCGATGGCGCCGCCGGAACCGATCCACCCCGTCCGGCCGGCTGAGCGGCCCGGCTCGAACCCGACCTCACGTGCGAGGTCGAGCATCGCGCGGCCGAACACCCTGGGCATGGGATCGAACGGTCCGGCCTCCTGCCGGATGAACTGCTTCGGCATGTCCGGGATCGCGATATCGACCTTGCGCTTCAGCGCATCCTCGATGTGCTTGCGGCGAAGCCCGCCAGGCCGTTTTTCGCGGTTGAGCAATATGGTCGGGCGCTGCGGCTGGCCCGCCCCGTTCGGAATCGCAAGCAGCCGAAGCGTATCGCGCAACCCGGCAATGCTCGGATCGGTCACGATGACACGATGGTGGGCAAAATCCAGGATTTCCCGGCATGACGGAACCGGCACGAACGGCAGATCGACGACGATGAAATTGAACCGGAACCGGATCGCTTCGATCAGCCGGCCCGCCGCGCCGTCCATGGCTGCCGGGTCGCTGCCCGGATCGGGTGTCGAGGCGAGAACCGACAACCGGTTGCGCACCGGTCGCGCCGCGCCGGCCGTAAATGCCGGATCGTCCGCACCCTCGTCCGGCGTATCGGTCTCGATACCGAACCACTCCGTCGCCACGCCGATGACAGGGTCGGCATCCAGCAGCAGGGTATGACGATTCGCCCCGACACCGAGAAACCAGGCCAGAGCGCAGGCGATGCTGCTTGCCCCCACCCCGCCGCGCGCACCGGTCACGGCGACGATCCGGCCGCCACGCGCCTGATCGCCGATCACGGCATCATGGGTGATCAGGGGGGTGAAATAGCGGGCGACCATTTCCCGCGTCACCGGTTTGAAAACATAATCCGCCGCGCCGACCCGCCGGCCGATCGCGCGATAGAGATCGACATCGTCGATATCGCCCAGCACCAGCAAGGTCACGGACGGTTCGATCACGTCGCAGAGTTCGGCCAGAGACTGAAGCGGGCGGTCGTCACCGCTGATATCGACCACGAGAATCTGCGGCGCCGGCATCCGCATCATCGCGCCGATCGCCGTCCGCACCGAACCGCGCCGGATATCGCAACTATTGGCGGTCCCGTTCCGGGCAAGGTCGCCGAGCCCGTCCTTCAGCACCGTCTCGCTCGCCGGATCGGTCACGAAACCCAGCACAGTCAACTGATCGGGCCGCCCCAGCCGGTTCGGCGCCGAAACCCCGCTACGTGACGGGACCTGATCGCTCACGGCATTGTCCAGCCCGGCGACCAGACATGCGGATACGGCCAGAGCATGAACAGCACGCCAAGGGAAATCGCGACGCCATAGGGAATCGAGCCGCCGCGTCGCGCCCGCCAGATCTCGACCCGCGCGAGACGCCGGAGCAGGCCTGCCCCGGAGGCGGCATGACGCGGTGTGCCGGCCAGCCGCCGCAGAGCCAGATAGATAACGGCGACGAGACCGCCGATCAGCAATATCCGCAACGAGCAGGCCGATTGCGCTGCCCAGCCCGGCGGGGCGAGCAAAGAGCAGGCGGACCACAGTTTCACATCCCCGCCGCCGATCGCGCGCAGCATCCAGGCGATGGTGAGAAGACCGAAAACAGCGGCGACGACGCCCAGCCCTGTCAGCAGGGTCCGGTCGGCCAGCCGGATTGGCAAGGCCAGCGCCGCCACGACCAGACTGACCCAGTTCGGGATCGAGCGGGTCGCGATATCGCTCAATGCCGCTTTCAGCAGACAGATCGTAACCGAGCCCGCCCAGAAAAACATGGCGACATGAGCCGTCATGCCCCGAAATCCGGTGCCATGTCCGCAACTTCGACCATGGCACCGGGATTAACAGCTAAAAGTTAAGAAATTCCTGTCAGGCGACGGTAAACCTGCTCTCGATATTGCCACGAGTCGCGTGAGCATAGGGGCAGACGATCTCCGCCTTTTTCACGAGTTCCTCGGCCTGGGCTTTCTCCATGCCCGGGATCGACACGGTCAGATGGGCGGTGATGCCGAATCCCTTCCCGTCATCGCGCGGCCCGATACCGATATCGGCGCTCACTTTGGCGTCCACGGGGATTTTCACCTTCTCCTGACCGGCGACATATTTCAGCGCCCCAAGAAAGCAGGCGGAATACCCAAGGGAGAAAAGCTGTTCTGGATTGGTGCCGGCACCGCCATCGCCGCCGAGTTCCTTCGGCGTGCTGAGGTCGATCTTCACCTTGCCGTCATCGGTTTCGGCGTGGCCGGTGCGGCCGCCGGTGGCGTGGCCATGGGCGTGATACAGCGTCTTCATGATCGAAGCCTCCTGATGGTTGATGCCTCGCACACTTATGCCAGAGCTTTCGGCTTGCAAGCCCCTGGCTTGCGAGCCCTTGGTGCAGCGGCCGCGGCATGGCCGAGCGGCCCGTGCCCGGCGCCGAAGCCGGGTGCCGCGAGCAGCGCCGCGTGCAAAAAATCCCGGGCCTGCCCGACTGCCTCGCGCAGCGACAGCCCGGCGCCGAGGCCGGACGCGATCGCCGATGCAAGCGTGCAGCCGGTGCCATGAGTATGGCGCGAAACCACGCGCGGCCTGCCGAATTCCGCGACCTCCCCGCCGGCCACCAGAAAATCGACCGCCATATCCCCGTCGAAATGGCCGCCCTTCACCAGCACCGCGCGCGCGCCACGCGCGCACAAGGCCTGCCCGGCGGCAACGGCGTCGGCCTGCGTTTCGATCGCAAGGCCGCTCAGCAACGCCGCCTCGGCCCGATTGGGCGTGATCAGCGCGGCCATCGGCATCAGCCGTCCGAGCAGAACGGCGCGCGCCGCGTCGGCGAGCAGGGTGGTCCCACTGGTCGAGGCGATCACCGGATCGACCACAAGCGGTACTTCGGGCGCGACTTCGGCAAGTGCCTCGGCGACGGCGGCAACAGTTTCGGCGCTGCCGAGCATCCCGGTCTTGATCGCATCGACTCCGAGATCGGCCGAGACCAGCCGGATCGCCCGGGCGACGAAATCCGGCGCGACCGGAAAAACCCCGTGAACGCCCTTGGTATCCTGCGCGGTCAGGGCGGTGATCGCGGTCATCGCGTAACCGCCGAGCGCGGTGACTGTCTTGATGTCCGCCTCGATCCCGGCGCCGCCACCGCTGTCGGACCCGCCGATCGCCAGAACCCTCGTTGGCGTCATCCGGGGCTGGGCAATCAGCATCTCGCGGTCAGGACGCAACCGGCTCGGCGGCGACCCCGGCGATCACGGCGCAGAGCTGATCGACGATCTCCTCGACCAACCGCTCGTCCTCACCCTCGGCCATCACCCGGATCAGGGGTTCGGTGCCGGAGACGCGGATCAGCAGCCGGCCGGTGCCGGCAAGCCGCGTCTCCGCCTCGGTCATCGCGGCGAGAACCGAAGGTGCCTGCAACGGCGTGGTTCCACTGTAGCGCACATTGCGCAGCAACTGCGGCAGCGGCTCGAACAGACGGCACACCGCGCTTGCCGGCCGCCCCTCGCGCACCAGAACCGCGAGCACCTGAAGCGCCGCGATCAGCCCGTCCCCGGTGGTGGCGAAATCCGACAGGATCACATGCCCCGACTGCTCACCGCCGAGATTGAGCCCCTGCGCGCGCATGGTCTCGGCGACATAACGGTCCCCCACCGGGGTGCGGTGCAGCGCGAGACCGAGCCCGGCGAGGAACCGCTCCAGCCCGAGATTGGACATCACGGTGGCGACCACCGCCGGACCGGAGAGTCGGGCCTCGGCAAGAAAGGAGCGGGCGATGAGGGCGATGACCTGATCGCCATCGATGATCGCGCCGGTCTCGTCGGCAAGAATCACCCGGTCGGCATCACCGTCGAGCGCGATGCCGAGATCGGCATGATGTTCGAGCACGGCGGCGCGCAACTGCTCCGGCGCGGTCGAGCCGCAGCCCTTGTTGATGTTGAATCCGTCCGGTGAAACCCCGAGCGGGATCACCTCGGCGCCGAGTTCCCACAGCGCCGCGGGCGCGACCCGGTAGGCCGCGCCGTTGGCGCAGTCGAGCACGACCCGGAGCCCGTCGAGCCTGAGTCCGCGCGGCAGGCTGGATTTCGCCGATTCGATATAGCGCCCGCCGGCATCGACCAGCCGCTTCGCCCGTCCCAGCGCCGAGGCGCCGGCCAGCCGGTCGGCAATGTCCCCGGCCATCAGCGCCTCGATCTCGGCTTCGGTCGCATCCGACAACTTGGCGCCGTCCGGTCCGAACAGCTTGATCCCGTTATCCTCGAACGGGTTGTGCGAGGCCGAGATCACCACGCCGAGATCGGCGCGCAGGGACCGCGTCAGCATCGCGATCGCCGGCGTCGGCAGCGGTCCGGCCAGGGTCACGTCCATACCCGCGCCGATGAAGCCGGCGGTCAGTGCCGGCTCCAGCATATAGCCCGAAAGCCGCGTATCCTTGCCGATGATCACCCGATGGCGATGATTACCCCGGGTGAACAGAAGACCCGCCGCCTGACCGAGGCGGAGCGCGGTCTCCGCCGTCATCGGCGCGACATTGGCACGACCGCGAATCCCATCGGTGCCGAACAGGCGGCGTGAAGGCGGCTTTGTCGGAACGTGGTTCATGACCTGCTTGAACCCCCGTTCCCGGGCCGGATCAAGTCCCCGCGAGCGCCCGCCAGATCCGCAGCGCCTGAACCGTTCCGGCAACATCGTGAACCCGCAGGATCGCAGCGCCGCAATCTGCTGCGAACAGGGCAGCGGCAATCGAACCGGGGTCGCGCCGCACCGGGTCGGCTTCGCCGGCAAGCGCGCCGATGAAGCGTTTGCGCGATACCCCGGCCAGAACCGGATGGCCGAGTGCAGCGAACCGGCCGAGCGCCCGGAGCAAGGCCACATTCTGCTCACCCTGCTTGGCGAAGCCGAAACCGGGATCGAGCGCGATCGCCTCCGGAGCAATGCCGGCACGCAGCGCGGCATCCCGGCATTCGGCGAGTTCGGCGGCCACATCGTCCACCAGATCGGCGTAGCGGGTATGCTCTCCCATCGTCGCGGGCGTGCCGCGCATATGCATCAGAACCACCGGGCAGCCGCGTTCCGCGACCAGCCCGGCCGCGTACGGATCGTGGCGCAACCCCGAGATATCGTTGACGATGCGCGCTCCGGCATCGAGCGCTTCCGCCATGGTCAGGGCGTTGCGGGTGTCAACCGACACGACCACCCCCTCGGCGGTCAGAGCCCGGATCACCGGCGCCACCCGCGCCGCCTCGATTTCCGGCGCAACCGGAGCCGCCCCCGGCCGCGTACTCTCGCCGCCGACATCGACGATGTCCGCCCCTGCCGCGCGCAGCGCGAGTCCGGCCCCGATCGCGGCATCGGCCGTTTCCGTGTGTCCGCCATCGGAAAAACTGTCCGGCGTGACGTTGAGAATGCCCATCACCAGCTTGCGGGACAGATCAAATCCGGCCCAATGGCGCGGTTCAAGCACAGCATTGCTCGTCATGGCCGGCGGATAGCCCGGTTTGCCGTCCGGGCCAATGCGCCAGCGCACCGGAGACGAGAAACTACCCGGCCATCGGCGGCGGCATGACATTTCCGGCAAGGTTGCCGGGATTCCCGTCGTGGCGGTGAGTCTGGCCGTGCGTGAAGCCGGGCAATGCCTGCGGCGACGACTGCATCATCTGCATCCGGGCGAGCAGGGCGGACAGTTCGGTCCCGAAACCGGGCTGGCTGGTGGATTTGATGCCGCCGCCATAGGCAACCGGTCTGGCACTGGCGTTCTGGGTGGGAATGATCATCTGTCGGCTCCGATCACATTGTTGGCACAAAAGGCCAAGCATGGATCGTGCCAGCGGCAATGCCACGGGAATTCCGCGGTTCCTCCGGGCTGCACCCGGCCGTCTCCGCCATCACGGCAACTATTGCCGGGCAAATTATGCCGGCCTTATGATGTCGCGATGATCGGCCTGCCGTCGGGAACCGACCTGCTGAACGCCATCGCGCCGCGCCATGGCGGCGACGTGACACGCGGCGTCGCCTACGGTCCCGAGCCACGCCATCTGCTCGATATCTACCGCCCCGCACGCCATCCCGGGCCGCTGCCGGTCATCGTGTTCTTCCATGGCGGCGCCTGGCAGTACGGCTCGCGAACGGAGTACCGGTTCGTCGGCCCCGCGCTGGCCCGGCTCGGCCTCGTCGTCGCGATCCCCGATTACCGGCTCTATCCGGCGGTTCACTACCCCGATTTCCTGCGCGACGCAGCCCGCGCCACCGCCTGGATCGCCCGCGAGATCGATGGCTATGGCGGCGATTCGCGCGCGATTTTCGTGGCCGGCCATTCCGCCGGCGCGTATCTCGCGCTGATGCTTGCCCTGGCGCCCACCTGGCTCGCCGAGGCTGGCCACGACCGCGCATCGCTCGCCGGCGCGATCGGCCTCGCCGGTCCCTACGATTTCCTGCCGCTCACCGATCCCGTCCACAAGGCAATCTTCGCGCCCGAACCGGACCTCGCCAGCACCCAGCCGATCGCCCACGCCGACGGGGCGGCGCCACCCT
>DASVGZ010000040.1:0-2597 GCA_036379275.1 Acidiphilium sp.
GGTGCTGGCCGCAGCCGGGCTGTTTGTCAGCATGGGCGTGCAGCCGCCGCCGCCATCCGTGACCGAGCGGGCGCTGAAAGGCGATGTCGTCGTGCTGGACGGCGGCGATGGAACCCGGGTCCGTGCGGTGGTGCGGCTGGATTCGCGCCCGCCCCTGATGCTGATGATCGGCCGCCCCGTCGATCCGCAGATTCTCGGCTACATGCACCAGACCGAACAGGCGGTAGCGGAGTACCATAGACTCGACAAGAACCGCTCCTGGCTGCAGCTCGCCTTCGCCTGGATCTTTGCCATCGTTGCCTTGCTGGTCCTGTCGTCGGCGGTCGCAATCGGCCTGGTGCTGGCGAACCAGATTGCCCGCCCGATCGGCAAGCTGATCAACGCGGCGGAACGGGTCCGCAGCGGCGATCTGGGCGTGCGGGTCGCGGAGGCGCCCACCGAGGATGAAGTGGCCGGCTTGATGCGAGCGTTCAACCGCATGACCGGCCAGCTTGCCGCTCAGCGCCGCGAACTCATGGACGCATATCGCCAGATCGATGAACGCCGGCGCTTTACCGAGACCGTGCTGTCCGGCGTCTCCGCCGGGGTGATCGGGTTGGACGCTCAGAAGCGTGTCGAATTGCCGAACCGCGCCGCCAATGACCTGCTGGGCACCGACCTGCTGGCCGCAATCGGGCATCCGCTGGCGGAAATCGTGCCGGAATTCGCACCATTGATCGAGGCGGCCGCTGCCGCGCCGGAACGGGCGCGGACCGCGGAGGTGCAGATCGGTCCGCCCACAAGGCGGCGCACGTTGCTGGCGCGCATCGGCGCCGATCTGTCCGGCGAGCGGGCAAATGGGTTCGTCGTAACGTTTGACGACATCACCGAACTGCAATCCGCACAGCGGAAAGCCGCCTGGGCCGACGTCGCACGGCGGATCGCGCATGAAATCAAGAACCCGCTGACACCCATTCAGCTCGCCGCCGAGCGGCTGAAACGCCGATTCGCCCGTGAAATCCAGTCCGACCCGGACACCTTCGCGCAATGCGCGGAAACAATTGTCCGACACGTCGGCGACATTGGCCGCATGGTTGACGAATTCTCGGCGTTCGCCCGCATGCCCCACCCCGTCATCAAGCCGGAAGACGTAGGCCGCATCGCGCGGGAAACCCTGGTGCTACAGAAACATGCCCGCCCGCAGATCGAATGGACAACCGAAATCCCCGGGCGTGGGCCCGAAGTGCCTTGTGATCGCCGGCTGATCAGTCAGGCATTGACGAATCTGCTGCAGAATGCCGCGGATGCGGTGGCAATGCGGGAAGGTGCCGGCAAGATCGATCTGGTAGTCACCACCATCGGCGACGAGGTGAGACTTGTCGTGACCGACGACGGGGTGGGTCTGCCGCAGGAGGATCGCGGCAAGCTCACGGAACCTTATGTGACTCACAAACCGAAGGGCACCGGGCTTGGCCTTGCGATCGTGAAGAAGATCATGGAGGACCATGGCGGGCGCCTGATTCTGGATGACCGGTCTGATGGACCCGGGGCGGTGGCAACTTTGATCATGCCTCTGCCGCCTTCCTGCTGAATGGATTTCGGATGGCACATGACATTCTGATCGTTGACGATGAGCCCGACATCCGGATGCTGATCGATGGTGTGTTGCGCGATGAGGGATACGACACGCGCGGCGCCGGTGATTCGGAGGCGGCGTTGGCGGCCTTTCGTGCCCGGCGTCCATCGCTGGCGATTCTCGACGTGTGGCTTCAGGGCTCGCGAATGGATGGGCTGGCCTTGCTGGAGGCGTTCCACCGCGAGGAACCACAGGTCCCTGTGGTGGTGATCTCCGGGCACGGCACGATCGAAATGGCCGTCACCGCCATTCAGCAGGGGGCCTACGACTTTATCGAAAAGCCGTTCCAGTCGGACCGCCTGCTGCTATGCGTTCGCCGCGCCCTGGAAGCCGCGGCGCTTGAGCGCGAGAATGCGGAGCTGCGGCTGCGCGCCGGCGCGGAGAACACGCTGACCGGCGGCTCCCCGGCGATAAACCTGCTGCGCGGCGGCGTGGAACGTGTCGCGCCGACCGGTTCGCGGGTGTTGATCTCGGGTCCGGCCGGCTGCGGCAAGGAAGTTGTCGCGCGCATGATCCACGCCCGCTCCCGCCGTGCCGACGGCCCGTTCATCGCCCTGAACTGCGCGACGCTGAACCCCAGCCGCTTCGAGGAAGAATTATTCGGCCTGGAGGCCGGCGCTGATCCCATGACTCACCCGCGCCGTGCCGGCGTTCTGGAGCGCGCGCACGGCGGCACCTTGCTGCTGGACGAGGTGTCCGATATGCCGCTGGAGACGCAAGGCAAGATCGTGCGTGCCCTGCAGGACCAGACATTCGAACGGCTGGGCGGCTCCGCGCGCGTGAAGGTGGACGTACGAGTACTGTCCACGACAAACAAGGATCTGCAGAACGAGATCGCGACCGGGCGCTTCCGCGAAGACCTCTACTACCGTCTCGCAGTCGTGCCACTGAAAGTGCCGGCGCTGAAGGAACGACGTGAAGACGTCCCGGCTCTCGCGCAATATTTTCTGGCGCGCTCGGCCGAAACCTCCGGCATGCCGGC
>DASVGZ010000041.1:0-6723 GCA_036379275.1 Acidiphilium sp.
GGTCGGCGCCGGTCTTGCCGGATTGATCCTGGCGCCGCTTGCGGCGTCTCATGGCTATAGAGCTGCCTTGTTCGTCGCGATTGCTCTCGGCATCGTTACCGCGATCGGGATTATTCCATTTGGCCGTGCTCTTGCCGTGCCAGGCCAGATTCAGCAACGGAGCCTGAGCCAGACAATCATCGCGCCTCTCTCGTTGTTATTTCATAATGCGCCGCTGCGACCGCTCGCCGGTCTGGCGTTCGGTTTCGCATCGGCGCAATGGATCACCGCATCCATGGTGGTTGCGTATCTGGTCTCGCGGATCGGGCTTACCCTCCCCATGGCCGGCATCGCCTTCGCCGTCTTGCAGATATGCGGGACATTCGGACGTATCGGCAGCGGCTGGATCGCCGACCGCAGCCGGAATGTCTCGTTCAATCTTGCGGTACAGGCTCTCGCCGCAGCCTTGAGCATGGTGCTGCTGGCGACCCTGCCCTATCACGCCCCGCTGTCCCTGATTTTGCCCGAGATGGCTTTTGCCGGACTTTCTGCATTCGGCTGGAACGGGGTTTATCTGGCGCAGGTCGCACGACTCGCCTTGCCCGGAGCCATCGCCGAGACGACGACCGGCGCCGTCAGCATCATTTACCTCGGAAATGTTATTGCGCCCATATGCGGCGGGCTGATCGTCTCGTTCACCGGCTCCTGGCACCTTGCCTTTCTTTTCGCGGGTCTTGTTCCATTCGTATTCGTTGTTGCCATGTCTCTCGGACTTGTGACGAAAAGCCGGTCGGGTGCCTGATCGAATCGCCGGCGTCACGCTTTCATCGCGTTGGCACGGAATGACTCTGCCGCGCGTCCTTGCATTTCTTCATTCGTATCTATACAATGTAGCTACAAATCGCCGCCAGAGCGGAACGAGTGAAATTCTCATGGAGGGATCGAGTGATGGAAGGTAAACAGCGGCTCTACGCAGCCGCAAAGCGAAAAGGCCTTTGCCATGGATTTCGAATGGGACGAGCGGAAGCGGCTCGCCAACATTGAAAAGCACGGTCTGGATTTTATTGATGCGATCGAATTGTTCGAAACGTCCCACCTCACCGGTCCCGCAAGGACGGTTGCCGAAGAGGATCGTTTTTTGGCCGTTGGTCTCATCGGCGATGTTCATGTCGCGGCCATTTTCACGCATCGCGGCGACACAATTCGCCTGATATCGTTACGGAGAGCCCGAAATGCGGAACGACAACGCTACCATGAAGTTTTCGGCCACTGAACTGCGCGCGAAGACGGCGCGCGGCGAAAGCCGTTCCGATCTTGCCCGCGTCCGCGCGAAGACCGAAGCGGAACTGGAACGGGATATCGCATCCGACCCTGATTTCGCCGGCATTTCGGATGACTGGCTCGCCACAGCGGAGGCCGTTCGCCCAATTCCGAAGGCACTGCTGTCACTGCGCATCGACGCAGACGTGATCGACTGGTTCAAGCGTCAGGGACCGGGCTATCAGAGCCGGATGAACGCGGCCCTGCGCGCCTATATGCAACTCAAACGGAAATAGCCCCGATCCGCGCCGCGTAGGGCCCGGATCGGAGCAAAAGCCGGTTACTTCCCGGTCATGACCTGGCCGCGGATTTCGCCGGCCGGCACCTTCACGGTGTGGACGTTCACATAGGACATGCCGTCCAGAATGGTTTTCGCCTGAGCATCGGTGATCTTCGCCTTGCCAACGATCGGGCTGTGATGCGGCCCGCTGATCGGCACCAGAACCGGGCCGTTCTGACCCGGCTCGGCCGGGCCGTGGAAATGCGCCGCCGTCATTTTGCTGGAGAGGTGGTGATAGGTGACGTGCCAGTAGAGCATGTGGGTCTTCGAGTTGTAGCGGCCGGTCATCGTTCCGCTGCCGCTGGAAACGACGCCGGCGGCCGGTTTCAGCGTGGCATGGAGATGGGTGACCTTGGCCATGGCGACGCCGGTGAACGCCATGAACGCGATGGCGGACATCGGCAGCAGCGTTCTCGTGGAAAGGCGCATGGAGACACTCCCCTTGTGATCGAGGCGGCGGATCGCCGCTTTGGGCATATAAGGCGGCGTTCGTGTCGGCAAAATGGCGGGTTTGGCGCGAATTCCCGCCCTGCCCTTGCACCCGCGCCGATTGCGGCGCAGAGGCGACCCATGATGGATACGCCCCGGCTTGCCGATGCGGCGCTCGGCCTGCGCCGCATGTTCGTTCGAGACCTCGTGATGGAGGCTCGGATCGGCGTTTACACTCACGAGCACGGCCGGACCCAGCGCATCCGGGTCAATCTCGACCTCGCGGTCGAGGATGACGGGGCGCGGCCGGTCTCGCGCCGGGCGGTCGGCCGCGACGATCTCTCCCGGGTGGTGGATTACGAGCAACTGGTGAATGCGACGCGCGACCTGATCGCCTCGGGCCACGTTCAGCTCGTGGAGACTCTGGCCGAGCGGCTCGCCGAACTCTGCCTCGCCGACCGAAGGGTCGTGATCGCGCGCGTCAGCGTCGAAAAGCTCGACGTGTTTCCCGAAGCCGCCTCGGTCGGCGTGGAGATCGAGCGCCGCCGCTGATCGCTCCAGGGACATCCGGATACGCTGCCAATCCCGGAATCGGAACCTCGGGGACGGGTTTCGGACGGCTGTCCGGGAAAGATCACGGCGTGTTGAATCTGAGGCCGAGCGAGACGATCGGCGGCGGCCCGGGGAAGACCGGCGGCGGACCCGCGAAGATCGGCGGCGGCGCCAGGTCCGCCTGCGGGCCGGCGCTGAAGGTCGAGGCGTTGCGATAGGTGGGCACCGGTCCGGTCACGTGGTTGAACGGAAATCCCGGTCCCAGATACCACCAGCCCTGGCGTTGCAGGATGAACCCTTTCTTTTGCGCCGCAGGGCCGGCGGCGGCGACCTCGCCGGTCGTGCTGTGGAGCCCGGCGGGCGGCGGCGGATGCTGAGGCGCCTGGGCGAAGACGCCCGGAATCATCCCGGACATGGCGAGGACGAAAGCGGGAACGGCGAGACAGAACCGGGCGCGATGCATGATTCCATCCTTTCGACGAATCAGCGGCCACGGGAGTCACATAGGCAGGAACGCCGGCGATTAAAGCCGCCGGTCAGGCCGGCGGAGCGAGGGACGACCAGTTCACCGGGTGGGCGAAGAAGCGGATCGTGCCGGTTCCGCCCGGTTCCCACGCGCCCGGATGGAACGAAAATCCCCGGGCGATGGTTGTGCGGATGAAGTTATGGCCGCCGGCCTGGGTTTCCTCCGGGCCGAGCCGGTCGAACCGCGCCAGCGATTCGCGACCGGGCCGAAGCACGGCGATGTGTCCGGGGCGGTGCGGATCCGGATTGCCGAACACGGCCACCACGAACCAGCCCTGGTTGGCGAGCGTCTGCGCGGTGCGTGGATCGACCATCCGCCAGCCATTCGCTCCGCCATCCCGTTCGAGCCAATGCATCTGCGCGGTCGCGAGCAGCGCCTGGCTGTGAGCAGGCGGACGCAGCAGATAGACGCCGGCGCGCTCGGCCATGGCGGCGGCGAAGGCGCTGCAATGGGTGGCGTGGCGGGCATAGCCGGGACGCGCCGGATCGGGCGCACCGGTCAGCCAGTTGACATGTTCATGTGCCAGCCAGAGATGGCCGACGCCGGAGCGGTCCAGCATCGCGGCGAGGCGATCCCCGTCCGACGTGATCGGACCGCAGCACGGCGTCGTGGCGGCCCGAACGGGCGCGACTGGCAGGGCGAGCGCCAGCGGCAGGGCAAGAAGCAGAAACCGGAGCAAAAATTTCATGACGACGGAGTGCCACGAAACCGGCCCGCACGCGCTTTTCGTACGGTGACGAAACGTGACGGGCCGGAGCCGGCCTTCAGGCTGCGACCGACGGCGATTTCTGCCGCGCGTTCACCCCGAAATACTCGGTGTAGGGCGCGAACTTAGGTCGTAACCGTTCTGGATTGATGCCGAAATCCGACAGCCGGTAGCGGTTGCGCCCATAGCCGCCGCGCGGCCGCGCGATCAGGAAGCCGCGCATCGCCGCCTCCGCCTCGGCCGAGAGGGTTTCGCCGAAATGGCGGTAAAGTTCGGCGACCGTCGCCATCGGGTCGGCGGTCAGCCGGTCGTAATGGATGTGCAGCTTGCGTCCGGGCGCGATGTCGGTACGCTGGTCGAACCCGACCAGCCGGCGCGCGCCGTCGATCCAGCGTGTGGTCACCTGTTCGCCGATTTCCGCCGGGTCGATCTCGCGCAGCAGCGGCCGGCGCAGCACCTCGGTCAGATGCGCGACCGAGGCGAACACGTGGACCGGGTCGCGATGCACGATCACGAAGCGCGCATCGGGGTAGACCCGCAGGATCGCATCCAGCGAGAACGTGTGGTCGGGGCATTTCAGCGCCCAGAATTTCGCGCCCACCCCGTCCTGCATCGCCTGAAGGAACCGTTTGTGGAAGGTGAAAGCATCGTCGTGGCCGAGCCGGTCCAGCCAGGCGAGGTAGGACGGCACCCGGAACGTTGTGTCGAACCGGAGCGACTGGAACACATGCGCGGTGATCTCGCTGCATTCCTGCGGACTGTCGGCGTGAATCGGGTGGACCATCCGGAATTCGGGGGCGAGCCCGGCGAACAGGCCGAGCTGGCGATCGGTCCGCCGCGCCACGGGGCTTTTTTCCGGGTCGAAATTACGCGGGCGCGGCGCCGGATACAGGGTCTGCCAGTTGCGCGGCACCATCACGTCCGGATCATGGGCGAGCAGCATGTGCAGGAAGGTGGTGCCAGAGCGCGGCAGGCCGAGAATGAACAGCGGCGCGGTGACCGGCGCGGCGCCGATCGCCGGATTCTCCGCGTGCATCCGCTCGATCGCGGCGCGGTTGCGGGCCAGCCGGGTCAGGTCGTAGCGGACCGAAATTCGCCCGAACAGCGAGAGATGCGTTTCCCGCGCCAGCGCCTTCAGGAGATGGACCAGACCCTCATGCGCCTGCCCGCCGACCGGAACCCCGGCACCGTCTTCCACCGTCTGCGCCGACAGGCCGGGCCAGGCGCGCGGGAGCAGAAACTCGGCGGCGGCGAACCCGGCGGACAGCGCCCGATACTGCCATGCCATTCCGGGTCTTTGTTCAGGGATCGGCGGCACCGGGTCGGGATGGGTGCGGTTCATTACCGCCTCAGTGCCGTTCGATCAGCTCAATTTTGTAGCCGTTCGGATCCTCGATGAAGGCGATCATTGTCGTGCCGAACTTCACCGGGCCGGGCTCGCGGGCGATCTTCACCCCGCCTTCCCGCAGTTTTTCCACCGTCGCCCTGATATCCGGTACGCCGAGCGCGAGATGGCCGAACGCGGAGCCCTGATCGTAGCGGTCGGTGCCGTAATTGTAGGTCAGTTCCAGAACGGTGTTGGATTTCTCGTCGCCGTAGCCGACGAAGACAAGGGTATATTTGCCCTCCGGCACGTCGGTCCGGCGCAGTTCCTTCATCCCCAGCATGGATGTGTAGAAATTCACGCTCTCGTCCAGGTCGTTCACCCGGATCATGGTATGCAGATACTTAAATTCGCCGCTCATCCCAATCTCCCGTTTTCCAATCCGGCGCGCCGGGCTCGATGCCGAGCAGGAACAACCCCGCCGCCTCGGCCGCCTCGATCATCGCCGCACGCTCAAGTAATATGGTTCCCCCGGCCTCGAATGCTACACCGCGCAGCCCGGAATTGCGCATCAGCGGAATGGTTTTCGGCCCCAGGGTCGGCAGATCGGCCCGGCGGTCTTGCCCCGGCTTGACCAGCTTGACCAGAACCCCGCCCGGACCCGGCCGCGCCAGGGCGCCCGAGCGCGCGAGCATCGCATCCGTGCCCTCCACCGCCTCCACCGCCAGAACGATGCCCTGCTGAACCACGCAGGCCTGCCCGACATCCGCCGCCCCCAGCGCGCGCACCACGGCGACCCCGCGCGCGATGTCGGCCAGCGCCTCGGCATCCGGTTTCGCTCCGGTCAGCAACCCGGGCGGGGCAAGCGCCTCGTGCAGAACCTCGTGCGCGCCGAGCACGTGGAACCCCTCTTCGCCCAGAACCCGCACGATCGCCGCCAGAAACCCGTCATCGCCGGAAAACGCCGCCCGCCCGACCCGCGCCAGCAGCTTCGCGCCCACCGCGTCCGGCCGGAGATCGAGCAGCGAGGGCCGCTTCACCGGGCCGGCCAGCACGATGTCTTCGCAGCCGGCGCGCCGGAGCGCCGCGATCGACGCCCCCACCGCGCCGAGCCGGACCACCTCGTGCGGGAATCCGCCGATCACCTCGGGTTCGGCATAGCCCTCCAGCGCCACCACGAACACATCCCGGCCCGCCGCCCGCGCCGCCAGCCCGACCCGGCCCGGCAACAACCCGCCTCCGGCGACGATGCCGAGCGGCCCCGGAAGCGGCCCCGGACCGGCGGTCATCACGTTTCGGGGTCGTCGTCGCTGTGGCGGGTGGTGGCGCGGATCAGGCCGCGCTTGCTGGGGGCGTCGATGAAGGCGAGGATGGTGGCGATGTAGGGATCGTCGCCCGCGTCGGCGCGGACCCGTTCGATCCGCTCGGCGAACACGCCGTCCGACTGGAACAGGGTGCGGTAGACACCGCGCAGCCGGTGCTGGGCGTCCTTGTCGAGGCCGCGCCGGCGGAGCCCGACGATGTTGAGCCCGTGCAGCCGGGCACGGTTGCCGATCACCGAGCCGTAGGGAATGACATCGGCCTCGACCCCCGAGGCGCCGCCGATC
>DASVGZ010000042.1:0-6399 GCA_036379275.1 Acidiphilium sp.
GCCGCCGGTTCTGGAAGTTGCCGGCGTTTCCAAATCCTACGGCCATATCCGGGCGCTGACCGATGTCACCCTCGCGATCCGTCCCGGCGAGGTGGTCGGGCTGGTCGGCGACAACGGCGCGGGCAAGTCCACCCTGGTCAACAGCATCGCCGGGGCGATCCGGCCGAGCACGGGAACGCTACGGATCGAGGGGAGCGATGTCACCTTCGCCTCGGCGCTGGATGCGCGCAATGCCGGGATCGAGGCGGTGTATCAGGATCTGGCGCTGGCGCTCGACCTCGATATCTGGGCGAACATCTTTCTCGGCCGCGAGACGCTGCATCCCGGCCTGCCCGGCCGGTTCGGCTGGCTCGACAAGAAGGCGATGCAGCGCCGCGCCGCCGACGAGCTGGGCCGCACCGCGATCCGCATCGGGTCGATCCGCACGCGGTGCCGCGCGCTGTCCGGCGGGCAGCGGCAGGCGGTCGCGGTGGCGCGCGGGTTGATCTGGGGCTCGCGGCTTTTGTTGATGGACGAGCCGACGGCGGCGCTCGGCGTCGAGCAGCAGGCGAAGGTCGGCCAGTTGATCGAGTCGGTGCGCGCGCGCGGGATTCCGGTGATTCTGGTCAGCCCTAACATGCCGCAGGTTCATGAGTTGTGCGACCGCATCGTGGTTCTGTTCCAGGGCCGCAAGATCGCCGACCGGAAGGCGGCCGAGATGACCATCGCCGATACCATCGCCTGTATTACCGGTGCTGTGGGAGTGCGGGAGATGCGCGCATGAGCGAGACTCCGGTGAAACCGCGCGAGGCGGACACGACCGCGCCCATGACGCGAGTGCGGCGGCGCGCTCTACCGCTCGAATTCCTGTCGCGCGCGGGCGAACTCTGGACGCTCGCCATTTTGATCGTTCTGGTGGTGATCTTCGGCGTGCTGAGCCCGGATTTCTTCAGCCGGGCGAGCTGGCTCGCGACCTCGCAGTTCGCGGTGGAATATCTTCTGCTCGGGCTGGGCGAAACCTTCGTGATCGTGACCGGCGGGATCGATCTTTCGGTCGGCGCGATTCTCGGGTTTTCCGGCATGGTGGGCGCGATGGTGATGCGCGCGCTGATCCACCATCATGCGCCGACCGGAATCGACCTTGCCGCCGGCATTATCGCAGCCCTCGCCTCGGGCACTTTCGTCGGCTGGCTGAACGGACAGGCGGTGACGCGGCTGCGGCTGACCCCGTTCGTCGTTACCCTCGGGATGCTCAGCATGTGTACCGGCGGCATCTACCTTCTCAACGATGGCGGCAATGTCGGGACGATTCCGGATATCGTCGGCGATCTCGGATCGTACGCGATAGGCGGCTGGATTTCGGTGACGGTGCTGATTACCGCCGTGTTCGTGGTGCTTTCGGCGCTGCTTCTGTCGGGGACGCGGTTCGGGCTGCGTACCTATGCGATCGGTTCCAACCCGCAGGGCGCGGCGCGCGCGGGCATCGACGTGAACAAGCATCTGGTAAAAATCTACATGCTGGCGGGATTTCTCGCGGCGGTGGCGGGGCTGATGGTGATGGCGCGATTTGCCTCGGCCTCGGTTCAGGCGGGGGCGAACGACGAACTCGACGCGATCACCGCCGTGGTGATCGGCGGCGCCAGCCTGTTCGGCGGGCGCGGCACGGTTCTTGGCACGGTGATCGGCAGTTTCGTGATTACCGTGATGGTGACAGGGCTGATCCTGATCGGGGTGCAGCCGTTCTGGCAGCAGGTCGCGGTCGGCGCGATCCTGATTTTCGCGGTCGCGATGGATCAGTTGCGCGACCGGATTCTCGACTCGTTCTAAACCAATCAACAAGAAGGGGAGATAACGATGACAAGGCTGAAATTCCGCATCGCGCTGGCGGCCGGCGCAGCACTCGCCGCACTCGGGTTTTCCGGCGCGCAGGCGAAGACATACACGATCGCCCTGGTGCCCGGCATCGCGACCGATCCGTTCTACATCACCATGCAGCGGGGTGCTGCCGCCGAGGCGAAAAAGCTCGGGGTGCATCTGATCTGGCCGGGCGGCGCGTCGTTCTCGCCGGAGACGCAGATTCCGATTTTGCAAGCGTTACTTGCGAAGCATCCTGATGCTCTGGTGATCGCACCGACCAACAAGACGGCGCTGATCAACCCGATCAAACAATATGTCAGCGCCGGGATTCCGGTGGTGTCGGTCGATACCACGATCACCGATCACAGCCTTCTGAAATCGCGGATTACCTCGAACAACACGCAGGGCGGGGCGGCGGCGGCGGATGCGATCGCCGCCTTCGCGCATGATAAAGGCGATGTCGCGGTGATCAACGTCAAGCCCGGAATTTCGACCACCGATGCGCGGCAGAAGGGTTTCCTTGCCCGGATGAAGCACTACCCGAACATGAAGGTGGTCGCGATCGAATACGACGAGGACAGCCCGACCAAGGCATTCACCGACACCCAGCTTCTGTTGCTGAAATATCCGCATCTGGTCGGCGTGTTCGGCACCAACGTGTTCTCCGCCCAGGGCGCGGGCAAGGCGGTCGATTCCTCGGGCCGGAAAGGCAAGGTCAACGTGGTCGGCTACGATGCCGAGCCGGGCGAGGTTTCCCTGCTCAAGCAGGGTGTGGTGACCACCCTGATCGTCCAGCAGCCGGCGCTGGAGGGCAAGCTCGGCGTCGACTACGCCTATGACATTCTGACCGGCAAGACGGCGGATGTGCCGAAATCGAAGCTGCTCGACAACATTACCGCGACCACGAAGAACGCGAACGACCCCGATATCGCCAAATACTTCTACAGCACCGAACTGGCGCAGTGAGATGACGACGATCGCTCCCCTCGCCGCCCGGTTTATCGGACGGGGTGTGCTGGTGACCGGCGGGTCGCGAGGGATCGGCCGGGCTATTGCCGAACGGCTCGCGGCGGAGGGAGCGTCGGTCGTGTTCACTCATCTTCACGATGGCGATGCCGCCGCCGCGACGCTCGCCCGGCTCGGCGCGATCAGCCGCGATGCGGGGTTCACGGCCACGCACCGCGCCGAGGATGCCGATGTCGCCGACGATGCGGCGATGGACGTGGTGTTCGCGCGCGCCACCGCGACGGCGCGGCTGGACGGTCTGGTCAACAATGCCGGAATCCAGAACCCGCAAGTCGAGAGTCACCGTCTCGATCCCGCCGGGTTCGGGCGGGTGATCGCGGTGAACCTGACCGCGGTCGCCGCCTGTTCGGCGCGCGCGATCCGGCATTTTCTTGAGCATGGTCGTGGCGCGATCGTGAACATTTCCAGTGTGCACGAGGTTGTGCCAAAGCCGGGCTATCTGAGCTATTCGGCGGCGAAGGGCGGGGTCGGCAATATCACGAGGACGCTGGCGCTCGAATATGCCGGGCGGGGCATCCGGGTGAACGCGGTGGGGCCGGGTGCTGTGGTGACCGACATGAATGCGTCCTGGACCGATGACCCGGTGCGGCGCGCCGAGGTGTGCGCGCATATTCCGATGGGCCGGCCGGCCGAGGCCGGGGAGATCGCGGCGGTTGCCGCGTTTCTCGCCTCCGACGAGGCGAGTTACATCACCGGCCAGACCATTCTGGCCTGCGGCGGGCTGTCGCTCTACGGGGATTTCGCCCAAAACTGGTCGTCGTAACCGGTCGCCGTAACGGGGTCATCACAGGGCGTCGGGAAACGCGGTTGAACGACGTTCGGGGCCATGGTACCGGCGGCCATGGCAAAGACAGGACATGGCAGCGGTTTTCGCGGGATGGCGTCGTGAGCGTGCTGCCGGCGCTGATTCCGTTCGCGGTTGCGATGGTCGGCTCGCCGGGGCCGAACAACACCATGCTGACCGCCTCGGGTGCCACCTTCGGCCTGCGCCGCACGGTGCCGCACGCGATGGGCGTCGCCATCGGGTTTCCGGCGATGATGGTGGCGATCGGGCTCGGGGCGGGGCCGATTCTGGTCGCCGATCCGGTCGTGCATCGCTGGCTGGTCTGGATCGGGGCAGCCTATATGGCGTGGCTCGCCTGGCGGGTCGCGACCGCGCGACGGCCGGACGCGCATGGCAAGACTGGGGACAAAACCGGACGATCCCGCCCGATGACCTTTTTCGAGGCGGTGCTGTTCCAGTGGGTCAACCCGAAAGCCTGGGTGATCGCGGCGGCGGCGATCGGCACCTTCGTCGATCCGGCATCCAGCCTGTGGCTGCAGATCGGCATGATCGCGGCGGTTTTCGTGGTGATCGACGTGCCGATCGCCTCGGCGTGGGCGGGGATCGGTTCGGGAGTGGGATCGCTGTTGCGGAGCGAGCGGCAGTTCCGGGCGTTCAACCTCGCCATGGCGGCGCTGCTTGCCCTGTCGATCGTGCTTCTGTTCTACGAATGACGCACGACGAACAGCGTATTGCCATACTGTAACGGTACGTAAAGGTTACGCTCAGGGTTACGGTGGCCGGGCGAAGCGCGGATTGAGGTATTTTCGATACTCTTTTGATCGGGCTTGATTTTCGGTGGCGTGCCGGTGTTGGCACGCGGCTTGCTTGAACATCCTCCGGCGGCAGAAGCGCACGATGCGATCTGAAAGCCGCGGTCTCTGCCGTCATCGGGTCGGGGCCGACAAAAACCGAAACAACGGAGGATTCGATGCGTAGACTTCTTCTCAGCACAACGGCAGCGGTGGGGATCGGCCTGTTCGGCCTGTGCATGTCACCCGCGATGGCGGCTGGCAGCACATCCGGGAACAGCAGCACGTCCGGCAATCAGAGCACGTCCGGCAACCAGAGCACGTCGGGCAACCAGAACAGCGGCAACTCGAACGCCGCGAACCCGGCAGCAGATGCCGGAGCGGCGGCGAGTCAGGGCAGCAACGCCAACAGCGGTCTGCAACACAGTTTCGTGGACGCCTCCACCAGGACGGTGACGGTAGACAAGACGAAGACGGAAAATCCGAGTGGCGCCAATGGCGGGTCCGCGGCGAATAATGGCGGCACGGCCACGACGAGCAGCGGCGACAACGGGAACAACTCGGTGGACGGCGGAAGCCGCGCCAATTCCGGCGTTCTGGGCAGCTATGACGGCGGCAACACAAAGACAGTGACCGCGAACAGGACCAACAACGCGGATTCGAGCAGCGCCGGCAACAGCGCGGCGGCGACCCAGGGCGGACGCGCGATCAGCAAGGATAACGGCAACACCCTCACCAACAATGCGGATGCAGGTGCTTCCGGTTACGGTGCGGCGTCGAGCCAAGGCGGCACATCCACCAGCCGCGACAACGGCAACAGCTTCACCCACACCAACACAGCGAATGCGAGTGCCGATGGTGGTGGCGGTGCGGCGGCGAGCCAGGGCGGCACGGCGAACAGCGGCGCGATCGGCAGCTACGACACCAAGATGATCGCCAAGGAAGGCGGCAACATCAACAGCGGTACGCTGGCCGAGAAGGGCGCCAATGCCAACAGCGGCACGCAGGGCAGTTACGACGACAACGGCAATACCAAACTGACCTCGCATGGCAGCAGCACGCTCAATACCGGCTCGATGAGCGGCAGTGAAAATTCGGCGTCGCTCAGCGAGGCCATGGGTGCCGCTGTCGGCAATGGCACGTTGCAGATGGCCCAATCGTTCAACCGCACCCATATCGACGTGACGCTGGCCTCGTCGCACGCGGGCGGCAGCCTTGAGGGCGGCACATCGAACCACAACCACAATGCCAATACCGGCGGTGAGGGTGGCGATGGCGGCGGTGCTGCCGCTGCGTCCTCCTCCGCTGCTGGCAATGGCGGCGCCGGTGGTAGCCATGATGGCGGCAATGGTGGCAATGGCGGCGCGGGTGCAGCCGATGCGGCAGCCGGCAACGGCGGCAACGCCGGCAATGGCGGCGCGGCGGCAGCCGACTGGAACTTCAACGGCTCGACGGTTACCGGGAATATTTCCGGCAATATCGGCGTGATCACCGGCGGCTTCAACGGCAACGGCCTGATGCAGCAGAACGTTTCGGTCGCGGCAACCGGAATCGACAATTCCGGCCCGATGTTGGGCACCAAGTAACACGTCTGGTTTTCCCGGATTTCAGGGAACCGCACCGTCCGGCACAACCGGGCGGTGCGGCTGTTTCATACAGAAGTTTTCAATGCATTTATGGAACGTGTCGGGAGAGAACGATGAGACGAGTGAGAATTACCATCGCCAGCGCCGTTCTGGTGGCGGCTTTCGGCCTCGGCGGCACCGCGTTCGCGGGCGGGGCGAATAATCCGCTCGCGGCGCTCGCCGGCAGCCAGCTTTCATCCAGCCAGCTCGGCGCCACGCGCGGCGGGAGCGACGTGAACCTGAACAACGCCTTCAACACCACGACCAACGACCTCAATGTGACTTCGAGCAGCAGCGGCAAGCTGGACGGTTCGGTTTCCGGCCCGTCTTCCACCGG
>DASVGZ010000043.1:0-2688 GCA_036379275.1 Acidiphilium sp.
AAAACCCGTCGAGATCGGCTGGATTGTCGTAGGACAATGTGTCGTCGCCGAGGTCGATCGTCTCGCACGCGCTGTCGTAGAACACGCCGCTCTCGCCGGTCGCGGCAAGAATATGAAATTCGTGCGACAGATCGCCGCCGATCGGCCCGGTATCGGCGCGCATCGGGATCGCGCGAACGCCGAGACGGCGGAACGTGCGCATATAGGCCAGCAACATCCGCCGATAACTGGCGACCGCCCCGGCATAGTCGAGATCGAAGCTGTAACCATCCTTCATCAGGAATTCGCGCCCGCGCAGAACGCCGAAGCGCGGACGAACCTCGTCGCGGAATTTCCACTGGATATGATAAAGCATCTGCGGCAGTTCGCGATAGGACTGCACGGAATCCCGCATGATCGAGGTGAGCATTTCCTCGTTGGTCGGGCCATAGAGCATTTCGCGATCGTGACGGTCGCGGATGCGCAGCATCTCCGGCCCGTAGGCGTCGTATCGCCCGCTCTCGCGCCACAACTCGGCGGACTGGACGGTCGGCATCAGGATCTCCTGCGACCCTGCCCTGGCCTGTTCCTCGCGGATGATGTCAGCGATATTCTGCAAAACCCGCAACCCGGCCGGCAGCCAGGCGTAGATGCCGGCCGATTGCTGGCGGACCAGCCCGGCGCGCAGCATCAACCGGTGCGAGATGATCTGCGCCTCGGCGGGCGTTTCCTTGAGGGTGGGAATCAACGAGCGGGAAAGACGCATGGAATGTCCTGATCGGGTTGGATTGGTGGCGCTTTCCTACAGCGGCACGGAGCCTTCGGCCAGAGCGGTGGCGCGGGCGGGGTCGAGCCGGCGATTCAGCGCAATTCGCGATGGCCTCTCGATAACGAAATGGAGAACGATGGCAAGTCCGAGCGTCAGCACAAACAGAACCGCGGCGTAGGCAAGCGGCCTTTCCGTCGGCGCATCGTGCATATGGCGAAAAAGCTGGGAGGTCATCAGTTCGGCGGGGGCAAAGCACATGTAAAAGCAGTAGGAAATGACGCCCAGCGCGTGCAGCGGCCTGAATCCGCCGATGATTGCCGGTCTTTCAGCATCTCCCTGCATTCCGAACCCGTACAGCATGAGCCAGAGGCCCAGAACGGTCATGGCGTCGTGCCCGGACCAGGCAAAAATCAGGGCAACGACCGCACCGGCCGCGGTGACGAGCGTTCCCGGCACCTCATCGGCCAGCATCGGCACCACGATCGCGGTCGAGGCGCCGAGAAAAAACTCTGGGAAAAACCTCAGAAGGGAGTCGCCGAAGGTGAGATTGAGGCCATGATAAAAAAACGAGATGATGCAGATAATGAAGATGCAGAGCGGTACAATCGTCACCACCGCCATATCGTAGAAAATGGTCAGGCTCACCATGGCAAAGGGAAACACGAGATACCCGGCCCATTCGGTGCTGATCGACCAGGACGGATAGTTCCACGCCCAATGATGGATGACGCCCCACCCCTGCACCAGCAGCAGATGCGCGATCAGTGCGTCCATGGAGAACCGCTCAGGCTCCCTCGGAGTAATTCCATAGGCGATACCGCCGACGAACAATACGCCAAGCAGAACGATGACGGCGAGATGCACCGGATAGATGCGCGCCAGCCGCTTGCCCCAGAATTGCAGTATCCCTCGTACGGTCAGCTTGATGTCGTGATTGACCCGGGCGAGAATCAGGCCCGAAAGCACGAAAAATCCGTCGACCCCGAGATAGCCATGGCCGATCACCGGCCCGAGCGGACCGAGATACTGACCGAACCTTGTATGAAGGTTGAGGTGGTAGGCAAAAACCCAGAGGGCGAACAATGCCCGACACGCGGTCAAATCCGTCAGTTCGCGGGACTTGGTCATGGTCTCGCGTTATGCCCATAAAAATGCCCACCGGCCATAGGCCGGGGGGCCAGGTTCGGGGAGGAAACAGCTACGACATGCCGGAGCGGACAACAGGATCTGCTCCGAAACGCATGATGCGCCGCACCATCCCGGAAATAAAGAAAAATCGACCAACACGACCTCAAAAGCGGCACGGGAAATTCAGGTCGATCACCATTTGCCCAAATGAATACTTAATAGGCAATTTATCAGGCGATCAGACCTGAATGACATGCACGTCCACCAGCGGGCGCTTGCCGAATCGACGCCCGAGCACCCGGCGAAGGGTCGCCTGGGCCGCTTCCTTCACCGCCGCCCGATCGGCGCGCAGACTGGCCGGCAATTCCTCGAAGGATGCCGTGAAATCGGCTTCCAGTTCGCCGAGGGCGGCATCCTCGGCCTCGAACAGGCCGGGCGCCGCGATCTGCGCCGACCCCTTGACCCGTCCGGCCTTGTCCACTGCGATGCTGCCGACCACGACGCCGTTGAACATCATCCGCCGGCGCGCCGCCATGACCCCGCCACGCATCGGCACCAACCGGTCGCCATCCACCGCCAGCCGCCCGACCGGGATACTGTCGATCACCTCGGCCTCGCCCGGCGCGAGATGCAGAACGTCGCCGTCTTCCAGCAGCAAGGTGCGGATGCCCTCGGATTCGGCCAGATCGGCTTGCGCCGCCATGTGCCGCCATTCTCCATGGGTCGGGATCAGGTATTTCGGTCGCACCAGCTCGTAGAGACGGCGCAGCTCGTCGCGCGCGGGGTGGCCGGAAACGTGAACCATGTGGTCG
>DASVGZ010000044.1:0-5009 GCA_036379275.1 Acidiphilium sp.
CTTTCGCACGCTGCTGGTCGATCATGGACTGCACTTTCGCGACATCGGCGGCGCATCGCTGGTCGGCCTCGGCACGCTCGGAATGCCATCCGAGCGCTGCGAGGATGAAGAACGTGATCGCCGATCCGAGTACCATCCAGCCGAGAATGCGCAGAACGCGCCAGAGGATTTTCATCGTTGTTGCTTTCGATACCAGCCGTCGAAGGTGACGTTCATGCGGATTTCGGAGAGAAAATCCAGACGGTTCATGGGAAAATTTCTGAAACCGGCGTTAGATTTTTCGTTCATCCTGCCGGTTTTCAGGCCGGGCTGGTGAGGCAGGTTTTGAACCAGGCGATATCGCCGTCGGAAAGCGGCCAGATACCCTCGGCATCCAGCCTTGGCAGGCCGGTCGCCGGGGTGGGGAAATTGTCGCCCGCCGTGGCGGCGCCGGCGACCCAGCCGGATTCGTCGGACCCGGTCCCGGTGCAATCGCCCTGCCGGCCGTTGCAGAACGCGGCGGGCGTGGTTTTTCCATCCGCGACCGTGCTGACGCCATAATAGGTATAGAGCCGCCACGTCGCCCATTCCCGATCGATGCTGCACACCCGGTTGCCGTTCTGCACGTGGAGCGAACCGGTGCAGACATAGGTATAGATTTTCGATCCGGGGGTGTCGGGGGCGAAGAAGCAATCCGTGGCGATTCCGGTGTATGGCGCCTTCGCATATTTCGCGAGGAAATGTCGTTCCGCTTCGGCTTCCGTGATCAGCCCCGTGCGTGAGCGGTCTTCGAGCACCGTGGCGCGGTCGAGAAAGGCATCGCGCAGCGTCGAGACCGGGAGGGGAACATTGTCGAAATCGGTGACGAGTCCGTCATTGCGCGCGGCGATCCAGCGACGCTGGCTTCGCACCAGAACGGCGCGAAGTTCAGGATCGGGTGCTGCAGCGAGAGCCGCGATATAGGCCTTGCCCATGGCCGCGTCGGCCGAACGGAGGCTCGGGCTGGCGCAGATCCGCTTTTCGATCGGTTTGACCGCGTGCGCGCAATCGATCGCCCAGGCGGATGACGAGACGAACAGGGCCGGAATCAACGCGAGCCAGGACAGTGCAATCAGGAAGGAGACGCGGTTTCGCATGGTGAACCCGTTGTAATAACGCGACGTTTGGTTATTCCGGTCCGGCTCGCGACGGAACGGGGCGTTGTTGAAACCATCCGTTCCTCAAGTCCAGCGTCTGTAACCGATTTTTTTGTTACCATGCTGTCAGGAAGGCGGATGGTGTTTGATGGCCGCGGATCCCGGGACGGCCTGGCATCAGTCCGGTGTGGCGATTCGAGACGGAGCCAGACCGGCAACGCGCGATTGTTTCAGGTCGAACAGGTTCTCGGTCGCCCCCCTGCGGGATGAGGCAGCGAGCGCCCAGCCGACAGTGAGGAAAACCCAGCCGGCGGTCGGCAGGGTGAACAGGCTGCTGGTCGAGGCGATCGGCCAGAAATTGCAGCAAAGGGCCAGGAAAAGCGCTGCCTGCTGGGGAGCACGGCGCGGTGCGAGGGAGCCGGCGACCCTGATGAACCAAAGACCGATCATGACCAGAAAGAGGACGAGGCCGGACAGGCCGGCGGCGGTCGCGATTTGCAGGTAGTAGTTGTGCGGATGGAGATTGCAGCCGCCCAGCCCCTGATGGATCGCGGTGGGGATGCCATAGGCCCGGAGCCCATGAAAATAGATCGGGTTGGAGCAGAAATCGCGAAAGCCGTCGAAGCCGAGGCCGAGCCAGGGATGGTGGATCACCATGACCACGGCGCGGGTGTAGAGCAGGCCGTATGGACTCGCCGGAAAATTCGACAAGTTTTTCGCCGTCTCGACGACAAGCTTGCCATAGGTCGGTGGCGAGATCACCGGCAGGGCGAGCAGCACGGCGATTCCGGCGGTAAAAGCGACGAGGACCGGGATGCGGAAGCGGCGCACGATCAGCGCGCCGATCGCGAGGCCGAGCAGCATCAGCAGGCTCGGCATCCGCTGACCGATCAGCACCATGGTGATGAAAAGAAAGGCGAGAACGCCGCCACCGGCGACCCGCAGCCGCCATTTCTCGCTCTGGATCAGGATCAGCACGAAGGGCATCACTCCCGGAAACAGCAGGACCAGGAATGTGCCGCCCGCGCGCGGCTTGAAGAAAGGCCCGGTCAGCGACCCGTCCGGCCAGCGCGGAAAGCCGGCGATATTGTGACCGGTCAGGTATTGCTGCCAGCATTCGAAGATGAGCCAGACCGTCATCGCCGCCATGACGACCCCGAGCCAGTTCCGCCTTTGCGGCGAGACCAGAACCCAGGATTCGAGAGCCGCGCAGAACAGCAGCAGGCGAATCATGACCAACGCCTCGAGCATCGAATGAACCGGGCCGGCGGCAACCGAGGCGACAAGGATCAATAGCCAGAGCGCACCGGCGAACGGCACCCAGGGACGCCGGACCCATGACCAGTCATGCTGAAGCCGGGAGCGGACGAGAAACAGAATCGCAGTGCTGGAAATCAGTCCATCGGCGATGGCGCGTCCGTAAAACAGGAACAACGGGACGAGGAAAACCAGGCCCAGCGCGATCCGCCCGAGCGTCCGGTCTTGCAGGAGGGAACGGGCGGAGAAAGCACGTGCAATCATACGGGCAGAACCCGATGCATGACCCGGTGATACAGGGCAATCAATTCGGGCAGGCGGTCGGCAAGCAAAAAACCGCTGCAATCCGTCGCCGGGGTGCCGGCCCTGCTCCCGGTGGCTGCCGTCCGCAGCGCCCTGACGAGTGCTTCGGGCGAGTTTGGCGGAATCAGGGTGACCGGAAGGCGTTCCGCGATGGCGCACGCGCCGTCCGTTGCCGTCGCGATGACCGGAACTCCCATGGCGAGCGCTTCCAGAATCACAAGCCCGAAAGGTTCGTCGCGGGAATTGAGAACAAAGACATCGAACAGGGAATAAGCAGACCAGACATCTTCCGTGAAGCCGGTAAAACACACTCGATCGCCGAGGCCAAGCGTCTCGGCGAGTGCTTCGAGCCGGGGGCGTTCCGAACCATCTCCCACGATGACGAGGCGGGCATCGGGGAGTCCGGCGGCGGCGAAAGCGGAGATCAGTCCGTCAATCGATTTGACCGGGGCAAGACGGCCAATGCTGCCGACCACGAATTCGGCAGGGCCGATGCCGAAGCGCGCGCGGTTGGCCTGGTGCTCGCCCGGGGCGGATTTCCGACGAACCGGCGGCGGGATGACCCAGTTGCCGATCACGGCGATTTCACGAGGGAACGCGGTTCCGGCGCGCCGGTTTTCGGCTTCGGTCAAGGCGACCAATGCGGCACAGCGCCCGAAATCCCGTTCACGGTAATGGACATGGATCGTCGCGACCACGGGCACACCGAAGAAACGCGCGCAGAAGGCGGCGACACGCGCGGACCGCTCATAATGAGCGTGGATGATCCGGGGACGAAATTTCAGTATCGCGCGGAGCACACCGGAATGCGGGATCGCCCGGCGGCTCTCGAAGATGGTTATCCGGGGGTCGATTGCCCTGCGCAGTGCGTCATATTCGGCATGACGGTGCGGCTCGGAAGGACGCTTGCGCAACACCATGGCGACATCGGCATGATCGCACAGCCCGTTCGCAAGTTCGACGGCATGGCGTTCGGTGCCAGCGAAGCCGGCCGATAGCAGTACGAGAAGAATCCGCAGATCCGGACGGGCCCGGTCGGCCTGACGGGGCTTGCCGAAACAGAAGGCTCTCATCCGAAGCCGCCCGGAAGGTTGCGCATCATGGGAAATAAGGAGGCTTTCGCGGACTGGCAACAAATCCCGATGCGGTTTCCCGAGTGACCGCAACCGGATCGACGCGAGGGCCGTCTCCCGCCGCCATGCAACGGCGGGAGACGGACAAGCGTTACTCGGCGGCGGCTTCGTCGCGCGGAGCGCGACCGCCTTTCGGGCCGACCTGTTCGGAGATGTCGGCGCCGGTCGCCTGATCGACCACCCGCATCGACAGCTTCACCTTGCCGCGATCGTCGAGGCCGATCATCTTGACCTTCACGACATCGCCCACCTTCACGACATCGCCGGTGCGGGCGACACGGCCCTGGGCGAGTTCGCTGATGTGAACGAGGCCGTCGCGCGCGCCCATGAAGTTCACGAAGGCACCGAAATCGGCGACTTTCACCACCTTGCCGGAATAGATCGCGCCGACCTCCGGCTCGGAGGTGATGCCGCGGATCCTGTCGATCGCCTTCTGCGCCTGCTCGTCCGAGGTCGCGGCGATCTTGATCGTGCCGTCATCCTCGATATCGATCTTGCAGCCGGTCTGCTCGACGATCTCGCGGATCACCTTGCCGCCGGTGCCGATCACGTCGCGGATCTTGTCCTTCGGCACGGAAATCACGGTGATGCGCGGCGCGTTCGCCGAGACATCCGACCGTGCGCCCTGCAGGGCCTTGGCCATCTCGCCGAGGATGTGCATCCGCCCGTCCTTCGCCTGGTCGAGCGCGATTTTCATGATCTCGGGCGTGATCGAGGTGATCTTGATGTCCATCTGGAGCGAGGTGACGCCCTGCTCGGTGCCGGCGACCTTGAAATCCATGTCGCCGAGATGGTCCTCGTCGCCGAGAATGTCGGAGAGGACCGCGAAGCCGCGCTCTTCCTTGATCAGCCCCATGGCGATGCCCGCAACCGGACGGGCCAGCGGCACGCCGGCATCCATCAGGGCGAGCGAGGTGCCGCAGACCGTCGCCATCGAGGACGAGCCGTTGCTCTCGGTGATCTCGGAGACCACGCGCAGCGTGTAGGGGAATTTCTCCTTCTCCGGCAACAACGGATGGATGGCGCGCCAAGCCAGCTTGCCATGCCCGATCTCTCGCCGGCCCGGGGAGCCCATGCGCCCGGCTTCGCCCACCGAATAGGGCGGGACGTTGTAGTGCAGCATGAAGTGCTCGCGGTACTCACCCTCGAGCGCGTCGATCACCTGCTCGTCCTGTCCGGTGCCCAGCGTGGCCACACAGAA
>DASVGZ010000045.1:0-3637 GCA_036379275.1 Acidiphilium sp.
CGGGTCGCCGATGTCCGCCCGCTCGTGGTTCTGCACGTCTCGGTGGTGATGGAGCAGGACGGGCGGCGCGAATCCGGCGGCCACGGTGCCGGCGGCCGCGAAACCTACGACACCGTCACCGCGCCGGAGTTCTGGCGCGCGGCGATCGACGAGGCGATCCGCAAGGCGGCGCTGAACCTGGGAAGCGTCGCCGCGCCGGCCGGCGAGATGCCGGTGGTTCTCGGCGCGGGCTGGCCGGGTATTCTGCTCCACGAGGCGATCGGCCATGGGCTGGAGGGCGATTTCAACCGCAAGAAAACCTCGGCCTTCGCCGGGCTGATGGGCAAGCGGATCGGCTCGAAGGGCGTCACCGTGGTCGATGACGGCACCATTCCCGACCGGCGCGGCTCGCTCACCGTCGATGACGAGGGCACGCCGACCAGCCGCACCGTCCTGATCGAGGACGGCATCCTCACCGGCTACATCCAGGACCGGCAGAACGCCCGGCTGATGGGAATGCGCGCCACCGGCAACGGCCGGCGCCAGTCCTACGCCCATCTGCCGATGCCGCGCATGACCAACACCATCATGCTCGCGGGCGACGCCTCGCGCGACGACATGATCCGCTCGGTGAAACGCGGGCTCTACGCGGCCAATTTCGGCGGTGGCCAGGTCGATATCACCTCGGGCAAGTTCGTGTTCTCGGCCTCGGAAGCCTACATGATCGAGGACGGGAAAATCGGCGCGCCGGTGAAGGGCGCGACCCTGATCGGCAACGGGCCCGACGCGCTGACCAAAGTCGAGATGATCGGCGGCGATCTCGAACTCGACCCCGGCATCGGCACCTGCGGCAAGAACGGCCAGGGCGTGCCGGTCGGCGTCGGCCAGCCGACGATCAAGCTCTCCGGTCTCACGGTCGGCGGGACCGCCGCCTGAACCTCGTCCAGAAGATCACGGTCGCGTGATATCGTGATCGGAATCGCGGCTCCGATTCCTATCTTCTGAGTCATGATCTTGTCGCGATCGCTTCGATGTCACTGACCGCGCTGATCGCCGGCACCGAAGACGCACGGATCGATCCGCCGCACGGCACGATCGGCTGTCCCTGTTGCGGTCTGGTGCAGAATTTGCCGGAAACCCCGGGAGCGGGGGTGATCCATTGCCGCCGCTGCGACGCGCCGCTGGAGCGCACCGCCGGGCGCAGCCTCGACGCCGCCCTCGCCTGCTCGGTGACCACGCTGATTCTGCTGGTTCCCGCGATCACCCTGCCGTTGATGCGGGTCTCGCTGCTCGGCTCGATCAACCGCAGCACGATCGAGGCCGGCGTCGGCCAGATTTGGGGTCAGGGCTGGCCGGCACTCAGCGTCGTGATCGGGATGGAACTGATCGTCGCCCCCTTCCTGCGGTTCGGCCTGCTCACCGCGGTTCTGGGAATGCTGCGCGCCGGTCGCCGCGCTGCCTGGCTCGGCCCCGCCTTCAGGATCAGCGAACGGCTCGATGAATGGGCAATGATCGACGTATTCCTGATCGGCTGCCTGGTCGGCTACTCGCGGGTCGCGCCGTTCATGCCGGTCGAGATCGGTGTCGGCGGCTACAGCGTAATCGCGGCGGCGTTCCTCACCATGATCACACGCGCCACGATGGAGCGGCGCGCGATCTGGCGGATGATCGGCCCCGACGCCAGCCATGGCGACCAGAAATCGATCGCCTGCGATGCTTGCGACCATATCGCGCCGCAGGATGCCGAAGGCGGGCGCTGCCCGCGCTGCGGCGACCGGCTGTGGCGGCAGCGCCCGCACTCGATGACCTATGCCCTCGCCTTCACCCTGGCCGGGCTGGTGCTCTACCCGATCGCCTATCTCTACCCGATGGAAATCAACATCGAGGCCGGCACCTCACACGCCTATTCGATCCTCACCGGCATCATCAAACTGTTTCAGGCCGGACTCTGGGAACTGGGGGTGATCCTGTTCATCGCCAGCGTCGGCATTCCGCTGGTCAAGCTGTTCGGCATCGTCTGGATCATCCTGTCCTCCTACCAGCACTCGACCAGCCGGCTTCGGCTCAAGGGCAAAATCTACCGGATCATCGTCACGATCGGCCGCTGGTCGCATATCGATGTCTACACCGTCGCGGTGTTCCTGCCGCTGATGCACATTCCGGGCCTGCTCAGCGTGAACGTCGCGGACGGGATGCCGGCTTTTCTCGCGGTCGTGGTCCTGACCATGGCGGCGACCAACATACTCGACCCGCGCCATATCTGGATCGCGGCGAAGGAAGGTCACCCGCATGACCGATCCGGATAACACCGGCTCCGACAACACTGACAACGACGGCCGCGAGGGCCTGACCGACGAACCGCGCGCCCGGTTTCGCGGCACGCGCTGGCCGGGGTTGATCTGGGCGGTGCCGGTCGTCGCGGCCGCCATCGTTCTCTGGCTCGGTTTCACGGCCTTCAACAAATCGGGCCCCACCGTCACCGTCGATTTTCCGACCACCGGCGGTTTCAAGCCCGACTCGACCAAGGTGAAATATCGCGGCGTGAACGTGGGCTATGTCGCCTCGGTGAAACTCTCGAAATCGCTCGACCGGATGACGGTGAAGCTGCATTTCGACAGCGATATGGACGGTCATCTCGGCGCCGGCACCGAATTCTGGGTCGCCGGGCAGTCGGTCGATTTCAACAATCTCTCATCGCTGAAATCGATCGTCGCCGGCCCTTTCATCGGCATGGCGCCGCAACCGGGCAAAACCGTCGATCACTTTGTCAGTCTTGACGAGCCGCCGGTGATCCCGAAAGGCGCCCAGGGCAAGACCCTGACCGTCATTGCCGACCAGATCGGCAACCTCTCACGCGGCGCCTCGGTTTTCTTCAATCATTTCCCGGTCGGCAAGGTGGTCCGGCTGACCATGGCACCGGATGGCCGGAGCTTCACGATCACCGCCTTCATCAACAAGAAATACGAAAACCTGGTCACGACGAGCAGCCGGTTCTGGGATGCCGGCGCGGTCTCGGTGAAACTCGGCGGGTCGGGACCGAGCCTGATGCTGGAATCGGTGCCCGCCCTGATCACCGGAGCGCTCAGTTTCGAAACGCCGCCGGGTGGTCAGGCCGTGACCGAAACCACGAGATTCCACCTCTATCCGAGCGAAAACGCCGCGCGCACCGCGCCCGGCCCCCATGCGGTGCCTTACCGCATCGTCCTTGCCGGTGGACCGCACGGTCTCGCCACCGGAGCCGCGGTGAAGCTGGAAGGCGCCGATGTCGGCACGGTGACCGGCGTCGCCATGCACTACGATCCGGCTTCGGGCCGGATCTCGACCAGGATCGATATCGTCCTGGAACCGGACTCGATCCCCCTCGCCCCGCCGCATGACTGGAACCTCGCCAACCCGACGCCGCAGATGAACGCGATGCTCGCCACCCTCATCTCGCGCGGCCTGCGCGCGCGCATGGCGAGTTCGACCCCGGTGGTCGGCGGCAAGATCATCGAGCTCGATATGGTGAAGGGCGCCGCGCCGGCCGGACTCGGCGCCGGATCGCCGCCGGAAATCCCGTCGGTTCCGGGCAGTTCGGTCAACCGGATCATGGCGCAGGTCAGCACCGTGCTCGCCAACATCCAGGACGCCACCGGCAAGATCGCCGCCGTCAGCAACT
>DASVGZ010000046.1:0-4557 GCA_036379275.1 Acidiphilium sp.
AGCACTACAAGGACCTCGAGCCCGGCAAGTGGGTCAAGCTCGCCGGCTGGGGCGACGCTGCGACGGCGCGACGCCTCATCACCGAAGCATTGGCTCGTGCGGAAGCGGAGACGACGACCGCCGCGTGACCTCGGGTCTCCTCGCCACGCGCCCCACCCGGACCAACGCGTGCTTCGCCCTTCTCAGGCGCGATTGGAGCTCGCGATCACCAGCTCCGCGCGGGCGCGAGCACGGCAGCGAGGAGGGCTTTGGTGGTAGAGCCGATCGGACGGCGCCGCCGATGATCGGCAAAAGCCGTGAAGGCACGCCAAATTCGCCAGGATATTTACTGAGCAAGAAGGACCGCGACGCCCACGGCTATCAGGCAAAGGATGACGGAGCCAGCGATGTAGAGGATACCAAGCGTTGGTTCACCCGCCCGGAAGAGCTCGAATGTTTGTAGGCTGAACGACGAAAAAGTCGTAAAGCCACCGCAGAATCCGACCAAGACGAAGACCTTGATCTCGTCCGGAACCGGCAGGCGCCCGCCGGTAGCGAAGCGAGCACCGAAGTAACCGATGATGAAGGATCCAATCACGTTGATCAGCAACGTGCCCCAGGGAAAGCGCGGACCCGTAAGGCGCAGCATGGCGGCACCGAGCCCGAAGCGGCTCATGCTACCGAGTGCGCCTCCGAAGGCTACCCAAAGGTAGGCGTTGAGCGTGAGCATCCTGGTCGACCGGTCCCCTTAAACCACAAAGTCGCGCGCCGCCCGTTCCCTCCCGCCCAATGTTTTGCCGGGACTATCGACCGAGAAATCGAGCGCGGCGCCTCCTACCCCCTTGGCGGCAAATTCTCTACCGGGGCCCCCTGAGCGACCGCAACCGATCCATCTAATGTTGATGCCCGAGCATCCACCGCCGTGAGGGGTCGTGGCTGTGGCCGGCGCCGTGATGATGCCCCAAACTCCCAAGCTCGGAGCGCGAGACGACCCGCGGTTCGGAGCTGGTCTTTTCGGCCCGCGCGAGCGCGCCGCGTAACGACCCGTTCATCAAGTTAAGGCCGGGTGCAGCGAGCGCGCGCTCGCTCAGTGCGCCGCAAGCGGGGCAGGCACAGGGACTGGCGGCCTCCGCCATCCGCCGCCATGCCCCGAAAGGCCCACATTTACGGCACGAGTAATGATAGAGCGGCATGGTAAGTTCCTGTAGTAGCGCCGGGCTCGCTCGCCGCTTCAGGGTTCAGTGCAGGACTCCGGAGAGCAGAAGGTAGCCCGGGATCCACCCGGTATAAACACCCTGCAATGCGCAAATGATGCCGGTCGCCTTGGCGATCCGGGGCATCGGTATCGCCAGCAGCAGGAAGAACAAAAACCACAAAATGCCCCAGGAAACCCAGCAGATCGCGAACCAGACGTCCCACACGGTGGTTGCGGTGCTAAAGCCCTGGATAAACACGGGGATCGTGGTGATGGCGACGAACAGGCAAAACCAGCCTAAACCCCGCCCATCCGCCTTGTTCCACCGGTTCCAGGCCACCCAGTAGTACGTGAACGCGAATAGAAGCGTCAGAGCCGCACCCTTTACGCTGGCCAGCGTAGCGCCTGGGCCGAAAGCCCAGTAGAGCGCGACCAAAAGAGCGATCGTGCCGACGAAGACGTCGATCACGGAGATCTCGTTGTCGTCGATCCCGCCGATGATCCAGATGCCGTTCAGGCACAGGACCGCCCCTACCCAGAATAGCGCAAAACCTAGTAGCATAGCTCTACCGCCGCTTTCTGTTCAGAAACGCCGCCCATCTCGCACCGCGACACGGGCAGCAAAACGACTAGGTGAGCAGGGTGGCGCGTTCGCCACGCCACTCTGCATTTTTTCGTTGTTTCGCGGCTTACCGTGCGCGTGCAACGTCGCCGCGTGGTGCCCGCGTCAAGCCCGCCGCCGTCGGGTGAATATCAAAGTCGAAGATTTCGGTCGGAATTGCTAACGTCGCGCAACAGTTCGGGATATCGACGATCCCCGCGATGTGCCCTTCCACTGGAGCGGTGCCGAGCAGGCTGTAAGCCTGTTCGCCCGTGTAACCGAACTTCTTCAGGTACTCTATCGCATTCAGGCAGGCCCTGCGGTACGCGATGTGCGCATCCAGGTAGTGTTGATCGCCGGTCTTCTCATCGACCGAGATGCCTTCGAATACGAGGTAGTCGGAAAATCTCGGCTCGACGCGCCCGGGTTCAAAGATGGGGTTGATCATCCCGTATTTAGCTACGCCGCCCTTGATTAGTCCGACCCCGATGTCGATCCACCCCGCCATCTCGATAGCGCCGCAGAAGGTTATTTCGCCATCGCCCTGCGAGAAGTGGATGTCGCCCATCGACAGCCCGGCGCCCTTCACATACACCGGGAAATAAATGCGGGAACCACGCGACAGATTCTTGATATCGCAGTTACCGCCATGCTCGCGCGGCGGCACCGTGCGCCACGCCTCTTTGGCCGCCGATGCCGCTTTGGCACCCGACATCTGCCCCATCAGCGCGTAATTTGCATTCGGCAAATTGGCCAGTGGAGGCACCCGATTCGGATTGGTCGCGACCAGCGCTGCCTCACGGCGGTTCGCTTCCGCAAGTAGCTTGTGGTCGGGGAGACATCCGATCAGACCCGGATGCGTCAGACCCGGGTACCGTACTCCCGGAATGTGCCGGGAAGTTGTGAAGATGCCCTGGAAGTCCCAGCAGGTCTTACTAGCCGCGGGGTAGTGCTCGACCAGGAAGCTCCCCCCGTTTTCTTTCGCAAAAATGCCGTTGAAGCCCCATTGCCACTCGGGAAGGGCGCCGATATCGAGGATGTCTACGACCAGCAGATCTCCCGGCTCTGCCCCCTCGATGCCGAACGGGCCGCTCAGGTAATGGACCCGGGCCAAGTTGACGTCACGAACGTCGTTGCCGCTGTCGTCGTTGTGGATCTGGCCGCCCGTCCAGTCGTAGCATTCAACCCGAAACGAGTCGCCCGGCTTGAAGGTTTCGACCATGGGTAAATCCGGATGCCAGCGATTGTGCGTCTTGATCGTCTGGTCTTCCGGAGCCTTCTTGAGATCGATCTTGAATGCGGTTTTCGGCATCGTTCCGCTCCTGATGGTTTGCTTTTTCGCAGGCAGTTATTCCTTGCCGATTTTTGGTGACGACTACGTCGTCGGCCGTTGCGTGTCACCGCCAAGACATGACGGATACGCATGGCAGCCACTCTGATTATAGTTGCTAAGGAAGTCAATACCTCGGCAATCCCTCGCCAGAGCAATCGAGCGAATAGTGGGTAGGGAGTGAGGGAGGATTCCGGCGGGCGTGAAATGAGATCCGTGGGTAGCCTCACGCATGGAGGCTTCCGATGGTCCAGCCGATGCCACCATCCTTTCTGGCGCGTTTCGCGACCTTACGGGACCCGCGCCAAGCCGCGAAGGCGCTGTATCCGCTGCCGGGGATTCTTCTGCTTCTGCTCTGCGCGACGATCGCGAGGGAGGATGATTGCGTCGAGATCGGACCTTCCCTGTTCACTCCGGTCCGGCGTTCGGTCAGCTTTTTTGCCCGCGGATTTACCTCTGTGCAGTCGGGTCAGCTCGACCTTTATCTCGGCCGTCCGGATAGGTGCTCGCGGGCCTGATCCTCGTATTTCCGATTACCAGCCTTGGCGACGTTGGCGAGACTCGGTGCCGGCGGTGACAAAGGCTCGATCCGTCCGCGCGGTTTCTCGCTCGCGTACCGCCGCGAGGAGCAGCGCCGCCGCGTCGCTCACGGAAATCATGCGTCCGCCGCATTCGGCAACGAAAAAGCGAAGGTATCGTTCGATGCGCTCGAGGAATTTCTCGCGGTCGGCGGTCGTGCGCACGTAGGGCGACGCACCCGGCAGCAACGACGAGCTATGGTACGTCAGCATGAAAAAGCGTTCGCCTCGCGCGAGCGCGGCGCGCGTCTCGCGGCACATATCGGAGGCGGCATGGCCCTCCGGCGAAAGTCGCAGCCGCTCGAGGAGGCCCGTGCGTGCCGCCACACCCGGAGCGTGCAGCCGGTGCGATAGGCGCGCGGTGAGATAGGGGTAGAGCGTCGCGCCCATGCCGGCGAGATGGCCGACGAAAGTAACGGTCAAGGGCAGCGCCACCACTCCGCCCTTCGTCACGAAAGGATGCGCGGGAATGCCCCCGAAATTCGGCCCACCATCCGACGAAAAATCCGAGTGGGGCACCAAGCTCACGTCGATTTTGTAGCCGAGCTCGAGGAGTATGCCCTCCGTCGCCCGCCCGACGCCGTACCGTCCGGCCTTGTATATGCCCGGGCGCGCACGAAATTCGTCTTCGATCCGTTTCGTCAGCGCGTCGAGCTTGGCGCGTTCTTCCTCGGGCGGCAAATTGCCGGGATAGGAGTGAAAGCTGTCGATCGGCCCCCCTGTCGGTGGATTCACCCATGGATGGAGGTGCGCGCCTATTTCACAGCATCCGGCGTCGACGAAGGAACGAAGGGTCTTGCAAGCCTCGCGAGACGACGCAACCGGATAGTCGATGACGTAGGTCGGCACGGCCTTGAAGCGATCGAAGATGGTG
>DASVGZ010000047.1:0-2570 GCA_036379275.1 Acidiphilium sp.
ATCATCCGCATCCCGACCGACGACAATTTCTGGCGCATGGGCGATACCGGTCCCTGCGGCCCCTGCTCGGAAATCTTCTACGACCACGGCCCGGAAATCCCCGGCGGTCCGCCCGGCAGCCCCGACGAGGATGGCGACAGATTCATCGAAATCTGGAACCTCGTCTTCATGCAGTATCTGGAATCCGAAGGCGGCGCGCGCGCTCCCCTGCCCCGCCCGTCGATCGACACCGGCATGGGCCTCGAACGCTTCGCCGCGATCCTTCAGGGCAAGCACGACAACTACGATACCGACACCCTGCGCGCGCTCATTCTCGCCTCCGCCGAAGCCTCCCACACCGACCCCGATGGCGCGCACAAGGTCAGCCACCGGGTCATCGCCGACCATCTGCGCAGCACCGCCTTCCTGATCGCCGACGGCGTCCTGCCCTCCAACGAGGGCCGTGGCTACGTGCTGCGCCGGATCATGCGCCGGGCGATGCGCCACGCCCACATGCTCGGAATGCGCGAACCGTTCATCTACCGGCTGGTTCCCTCGCTTACCCGCCAGATGGGCGTCGCCTATCCCGAACTACCGCGCGCGGAGGCCCTGATCGTCGAAACCCTGAAGCTCGAGGAGCAGAAATTCGCGGTCATGCTGGAACGCGGCCTCGCCCTTCTCGATGAAGAGGTCGCCCGCCTCGGCTCAGGCCAGAAACTGCCCGGCGCGGTCGCCTTCAAGCTCTACGACACCTTCGGCTTCCCGCTCGACCTCACCGAAGATGCCCTGCGCGAACAGAAACTCGGCCTCGACCGTGCAGGCTTCGAGGCGGCGATGGCCGAACAGCGCGCCCGCGCCCGCGCCGCCTGGGCCGGCTCCGGCGATGCCGCGACCGAAACCGTCTGGTTCGAACTGAAAGAGCAGTTGGGGAGCACGGAATTCCTCGGCTACACCAGCGAGGACAGCGATGCGTCGGTCACCGGCCTCATCGTCGGCGGCGCTCCGGTCAAATCGGCCAAAGCCGGCCAGGATGTCGCGATCCTCCTGAACCAGACCCCCTTTTATGCCGAAAGCGGCGGCCAGGTCGGCGATACCGGCACCCTCACCGCCGATGGCCTGCGCATCGCGATCACCGACACCCAGAAGAAAGTCGGCGACCTGTTCGTCCATATCGGCAGGATCGAGACCGGTGAAATCACGCTCGGCCAGGCGGTCCACGCCGAAATCGACCATTCGCGTCGCGGCGCGATCCGCGCCCACCACTCGGCAACCCATCTTCTGCACGAGGCGCTGCGCCGCGCGCTCGGCAAGCACGTCACCCAGAAAGGCAGCCTGAACGCGCCGGACCGGCTGCGCTTCGACATCTCCCAGCCGCGCCCGGTCACGCCCGCCGAACTGCGGTCGGTCGAACGCGAGGTCAATGCGCGCATCCGCGAGAACAGCGCGGTGACGACCCGCCTGATGACGCCGGATGAGGCGGTGAAACGCGGCGCCATGGCGCTGTTCGGCGAAAAATACGGCGACGAGGTCCGTGTTGTCTCGATGGGCGCGGGCGATGCCGAAAGATCCGCCTGGTCGATCGAGCTTTGCGGTGGCACCCATGTCGGGCGCACCGGCGATATCGGCGCATTCCGCATTCTTGCCGAATCCGGCGTCGCCGCCGGCATCCGCCGGATCGAGGCGGTCACCGGCGCATCGGCTCTTGCCACCATCGAAGCCGAAACCGGCCTGCTTGCCGAGGCCAGCGCCGTGCTGAAGACGGTTCCGGCCGAACTGCCCGGCCGGATCGCCGCCCTTCTCGAGGACCGCAAGCGGCTGGAGCGCCAGATCGGCGAGCTTCAGCGCAAACTCGCGACCGGTGGCGCCACGTCCGATATCGAGGATATCGGCGGCGTGAAGCTCGCGGCCCGCAATCTCGGCGAGGTTTCACCGCGCGATCTGAAATCCCTTGCCGATTCCATCCTGAAATCGATCGGCTCCGGCGTCGCCGCCCTTGTCTCAACCGCCGACGGCAAGGCGAGCATCGTGGTCGGCGTCTCCGGCGATCTCACCGGAAAACACAACGCGGTCACCCTGGTGCGCGCGGCGGCCGAAGCCGTCGGCGGCAAGGGCGGCGGCGGCCGGCCGGACATGGCTCAGGCCGGCGGCCCCGACGCCGCCCGCGCCGACGCGGCGCTGGAGGCGGTCCGGGCCGCGATAACCGCCTGATAATTTCAGGCGTGTTGCGTAGAGCCGAGGTAAGCGGCGTGGATTTCGGGTGAGGTGAGGAGGGCGCGGGCGCTATCGGCGAGGACGATGCGGCCGACTTCGAGAACGTAGCCGCGATCGGCGAGTTTGAGGGCCATGCGGGCATTCTGCTCGACGAGGAGGATGGTGACGCCGGTATTGGCGATATCGCGCAGGCTGCGGAAGATGGCCTGGACGATGATGGGCGCGAGGCCGAGGCTGGGCTCATCGAGCAGGAGAAGCCGGGGTTTGGCCATCAGGGCGCGGCCGATCGCAACCATCTGCTGCTCGCCGCCGGAGAGGGTTCCGGTCAGCTGGGAACTGCGCTCGGCGAGGCGGGGGAACAGGGCGAGGACGAACTCCAG
>DASVGZ010000048.1:0-3072 GCA_036379275.1 Acidiphilium sp.
CGCCGAGCAAAGCGAGGATACGCGCCGCCTCGATGTCCTTCACCGGCGCGGGTTCCTTGGTCATGCCCTCGAAATAGGGCGGGTTGCGCACATAGGTCGAGGCATCGGACCAGCGATAGGTCTCGGACTCGCCCTCGACCTCGATCGCCCGCCATTGCTTCGGGCCCTTGAACACGTCGCCGTAGCGGTCCTGGAACATCGCGCGGGTCAGGGTTTTGGTCACGATATCGGAAATCTCGTGCGCGGTCGGCCAGATGTCCTTCAGGAAGACATCCTTGCCGTCCTTCGACTTGCCGATGGGAGCGGTGGTGATGTCGGTCCTCATCGTGCCCAGCAGCGCGTAGGCGACCACCAGCGGCGGCGAGGCGAGGTAGTTCGCCCGCACGTTCGGATGCACCCGGCCCTCGAAATTGCGGTTGCCCGAGAGCACCGAAACCGCGACCAGATGGTTATCCTCGATCGCATCGGCGATCACATCCTCCAGCGGGCCGGAGTTACCGATGCAGGTGGTGCAGCCATAACCCACCGTCTCGAAGCCGAGCGCGTCGAGATCGTCCTGCAGGCCCGATTTCTGGAGATATTCAGTCACTACCTGCGAGCCGGGGGCGAGCGAGGTCTTCACCCAGGGCTTCGGTGCCAGCCCGAGCGCGCGGGCCTTGCGCGCGACCAGCCCGGCCGCGACCAGAACCGACGGGTTGGATGTGTTGGTGCAGGAGGTAATGGCGGCGATCACCACGTCGCCATGGCCGAGCTTGTAATTTTTGCCCGAGACCGCGACCGATTTCTGCGCATCTCCCGCCGGAACGCCGAGGCCCTTGACTAGTTCCGCTTCGAAGGCGGGAGCCGCCTTGGCGAGCGCCACCCGATCCTGCGGGCGCTTCGGCCCCGCGATCGAGGGTTCGACGGTGGAGAGGTCGAGTTCCAGAGTGTCGGAGAAGGCAAGGTCGGTATCGTCGCGCCACAGGCCCTGCGCCTTGCAATAGGCTTCGACCAGGGCGAGGCGATGCTCGTCGCGGCCCGACAGGCGCATATAGTCGAGGGTCACCTTGTCGACCGGGAAGAAGCCGCAGGTCGCGCCATATTCCGGGGCCATATTGGCGATGGTCGCGCGGTCGGCGAGCGGAAGCTGGTCGAGACCCGCGCCGTAGAACTCGACGAACTTGCCGACCACGCCCTTTTTGCGCAGCATCTGGGTGACGGTGAGAACCAGGTCGGTCGCGGTGATGCCCTCGCGCAGGCTGCCGGTCAGCTTGAAGCCGATCACGTCCGGGATGAGCATGGCGATCGGTTGGCCGAGCATCGCGGCCTCGGCCTCGATGCCGCCCACGCCCCAGCCCAGCACGCCGAGCCCGTTGACCATTGTTGTGTGGCTGTCGGTGCCGAACAGCGTGTCGGGGTAGGCGAAGGTCTTGCCGTCCGCCTCGGCGGTCCATACCGCCTGAGCGAGATATTCGAGGTTGACCTGATGGCAGATGCCGGTGCCGGGCGGCACGACGCGGAAATTGTCGAATGCCTCCTGGCCCCAGCGCAGGAACTCGTAGCGTTCGCCGTTACGGTGGAACTCGATATCGACATTGCGTTCCAGCGCGTCCTTGCGGCCGAACACGTCGACCATCACCGAATGGTCGATCACCAGATCGACCGGAACCAGCGGGTTGACCCGCTCGGCCTTGCCACCGAGCCTGACGATGCCGTCGCGCATCGCCGCGAGATCGACCACGGCGGGAACCCCGGTGAAATCCTGCATCAGGATACGGGCGGGGCGGAACGGCACGTCCTTGTCGGAGTGCGCCTTGGCCGGCCATTCGGCGATCGCCTTCGCGTCGTCCACCGTGTAGGCCGAGCCGTCTTCGAAGCGGAGGACGTTTTCGAGCAGGATTTTCAGGGTGCGCGGCAGGCGCTTGAGGTCGCCGAGCTTTTCAGCGGCGGCATTGAGTGCGAAATAGGCATAGGTTTTACCCTCGACGCTCAGCGTCCGCTCCGTTTTAAGGCTGTCCCGGCCGGTCATGGTCATGCTCCTCGCTCCTCTTCGCGCGCTTCGGCGCACTGCGCCGCAGCAGATGTCGGTCCGGCCGTGCTTTAATCACGCCCCCTGCTGCCCGTCCATGGCACCGGCGGGCCTCTAGATATGCTTGAAGCGCGCGCTCTGGCCGCGATTCGCGGCGAACGGCTGGTATTTCGCGATGTCTCGTTCACGCTGGAGCCGGGTGGCGCGCTGCTTCTGGTGGGGCCGAACGGGGCGGGCAAGTCCTCGCTGATCCGCCTCCTCGCCGGGTTGACCCCGCCGGCCGCCGGCGAATTGCTGTGGAACGGGGAGGACGCGCTGGACGACCCGCCGCTGCACGCGACACGGCTTTGCTTCGTCGGGCATCAGGATGCGGTGAAGTCGGGTCTCAGCGTCGCCGGCAATCTTTCGCTCGCCCGGCGGCGCACACCGGAGGCGGTGATGGCGGCGCTGGAGAGCGTCGATCTCGATCGTTTCGCCGAACTGCCGGCGCGGTTGCTTTCCTCTGGGCAGAAACGGCGGCTCGCCCTGGCGAGGCTCGCTCTCGGCGATGCGCCGCTCTGGTTGCTCGACGAGCCGACCACCGGGCTCGACACGGCTTCGGTCCGCCGGCTGGAAGTGCGGTTCGCCGAACACCGCGCGACAGGTGGCATGATTGTCGCCGCGACCCATCTGCCGCTCGACATGCCGGGGGCGCAGCCTTTCGACCTGAGCCGGGTTGCCGCGTGAGCCGGTTTTTCGCGCTGATCCGCCGGGAACTGATCCTCGCCGTTCACCATGCGGGCGACAGCGTGGCCGCTCTGCTGTTCTTCGTGATCGCGGCGAGTCTGTTCGCCTTCGCGCTCGGCCCCGCGCCGCAGGTTCTGTCCACGGTCGCGCCCGGCGTGGTCTGGGTGGTCGCCCTGCTCGCCGCCCTTCTACCGCTGAACCGGCTGTTCGGCGCTGATTTCGAGGATGGTTCGCTCGACCAGCTCATGGTTTCCGGCCTGCCGGCGAGCGCGGTCGCCCTCGGCAAGATGGCCGGTCACTGGCTGACCACTGGCTTGCCGCTGCTGGTCGTCGCCGCC
>DASVGZ010000049.1:0-4952 GCA_036379275.1 Acidiphilium sp.
GCGAAGACCCAGAAGGCGCGGCTGAAGGCGATCCGCCGGGGCGACAAGGTGGTGACCGGCGGCGGGATCGTCGGGCAGGTGGCGAAAGCGGCCGACGGATCGGAGGATATCGAGGTCGATATCGCGCCGAATCTGCGCGTCACCGTGCTGCGCCACACGATCAGTTCGGTTCTGGGCGAGCCGAGGCAGCCGGAGGCGAAGTCGGCCGAGATCAAGAAGATCGAGCCGAAGAAAGCCGCGAAATAAGGCGCGCAGCAAGGGGCGATGGCGGACCCGGCGGCGCTTTCCTACAACCGGATTTCCGGTCAGAGCCTTGAGCGGCTCGCCGCGCTGAGCGACGGGCTGTTCGCGATCGCGATGACGCTTCTGGTGTTCGACCTGCATACGCCGGTTGCTGCCGCGATTCATGATGAGGCCGGGCTGTGGCACGCGCTGATCGCCCTCGGCCCGCGCTTCGCGACCTTTCTGATGAGTTTTCTGACGCTCGGGATTTTCTGGCTCGGCCAGCAGACCGCGCTCGGCATGGTCGAGCGTGGCGACCGGCATCTGACCTGGCTCAATCTCGGCTTTCTGTTCGCGATCTCGCTTCTGCCGTTTTCGACACGGCTGATCGGCGATTTTCCGGGCTACCGGCTGGCGCTCGGGTTCTACTGGCTGAACATCCTGCTCGGCGGGGTGATGATTTATGCGGCGGCGCGCTATGCCCGGGCGGCGAAGCTGCTGAAGCCGGACGTGACCGATTCGGCGGTCTGCGCGCTGGAACGGCGGATTCTCGTTGCCCAGAGCCTTTATGCGGCGGGGGCGGTGCTGTGTTTCATCGATGTCGGGCTCAGCATCGCCGCGATCATTCTGGTTCAGTTCATTTACGTGATCGGGCCGCGCACGGGATTTCTCGCCCGGCTTTGACATCGAATTCATGGCAGTCGATCCGGTGCCGTGGCGATACGGCGCTTCCGCATGTCTGCCATCGACGGGAGACGGTTGGCGCCCCGCCGTCGTTCAGCTAAATATTGGGCATAAGAATTTGGTATAAAAAATACCAAAACCCCTAAAACTCCCTAAACTTGGCAAAGGTTAAAAAAATCATGGCTCTACGTACCCTGTTCTTCGGGGCCACGACGGCGCTTGCGCTGGTCCTCGGCTCCTGGTTCGTCATCTCGGTTCCGCGTGTCGATCTCGCCGCACAGTCTCCGGCGGTGGCATCCCAGACGGCGGCGGCTTCGACCGCGACCAGTCTGATCGAATACGCCCACTCGGCGCTGCGGGGGTAATTTCCGGCCGGTCTGCGGACAGCGTTTGTCTGGTCCGGCGCGCTGGAAACGGTGCCGTGGCGATACAGCGCTTCCGCATGTCTGCCATCGTCGGGAGCCGGTTGGCACTCCGGCGGTGTTCGATTAAATATCGAGAACAAAATTTGGTATAAAAAATACCAAAAACTCCCTAAGCTTGGCAAAGGTTAAAAATCATGGCTCTACGCACCCTGCTCTTCGGGGTCGTAACCGCGTTCGCGCTGGTCATCGGCTCCTGGTTCGTCGTCTCGCTCTCGCATATCGATGCCTATGCCCACTCTTCGGCATCGGCCTCTCTGGCATCGACCGGTATGTTCCAGCCCACCCGCGTGGCGTTTCAGAGGCAGGCTCCGGTGGTTCACGGGGATTTTGAGCGGCACGGTGGCGACGGCCTGTCGATCCCGGTTGCCCTGCTCTACTGACGATCGGATACTGACGATTGAGTCTGGCCCGGCATCGTCCCGCATTCGCGGGCGGCGCCGGGTGACGGGCTGTACTTCGCCCGAAGATAACGGTGGAACTGTCGGCCCATTCCCGGTATAATCGGGGATCGGGTGGCGGCGGGCCACCGTCACCCAAAACATTCGGATAGTGGGGCCGGGACGGTCCGCCCGGGGATTCGGGTCTGCCGAACGGTCGGTGAAGCCTTGGAAACATCCACCTTGCCGCTCCGGTCCCAAACCGACTGTAACCGCTTGACGCTTCGAGCCACAAGCGTGCTTCTTTTCAATAAACTTCAAGTTTGCTTGTGCTCCCGGGATCGTTCCCGGCTGCCGTGGCGCGCATCGCGGTGGCGTGACGGGACGCTGTCCGGGTCGTGCGGCAGGGATGGCTCCGGAGCAAAAACCGGAGCCATCGGAGCAAAAATCAGTCTGGATGATTAGCCGAGCAGGTGTTCGGCGTGAGCGTAGTGGGCCAGCTTGTCGAGCCAGTTCTGCACGTAGTCGGGCCGGCGGTTGCGGAAATCGAGGTAGTAGGAGTGTTCCCACACGTCGATGCCGAGAAGCGCCTTGCCCTCGCCGGTGGCGAGCGGGTTGGAGCCGTTCAGGGTTTTGGTGACCACGAGCTTGCCGGACGGGGCAAGGATCAGCCAGGCCCAGCCTGAGCCGAACTGGCCGGTCGCGGCGGCCTTGAAGGCGGCCTTGAACTGGTCGACCGAGCCGAAATCCTCGGTCAGCTTCTTTTCCAGCCGGGCCGGGAGCTTGCCGCCGTCCTTGGGCGACATGCCGGGCCAGAACAGGGTGTGGTTCCAGTGCTGGCCGGCATTGTTGAACACCGGGGCGAGATCGGCCTTGCCGTGGGCGTGCTTCACGATGTCGTCGAGGCTCTTGCCCTTAAGGTCGGCGTTCTTCTCGACGAAACCGTTCAGGGCGGTCACATAGGCCTGATGGTGCTTGTCGTGGTGGAGTTCCAAGGTTTCCTGGCACATGCCGTGGTCGGCGAGGGCGCTGTGGGAATAAGGCAATGCGGGGAGTTCAAAGGCCATGACGGCACCTCCGGTTCTGTTTGGAATTTCGATCCGGCGCGCGGGTCGCGCCGGCGACACTGCTGTAGCTATGGCTCGGGGGGTGAGGCGTCAAGCGCCGATCGCGGCCGGCGGTGAATGAGGCCGGGATGAGCGAGGCGGACCTGGCGGAGTTGGTACGCCGGGTCGATCCCGACCGGTTTCGGGGGGCGATTTTCGCGCCCGCCGAAAGGCGGCGGGATCTGTTTCTGCTCTACGCGTTCAATCACGAGCTTGCGCGGGCGCGCGAGGTGGCGAGCACGCCGCCGCTGGCGCTGATCCGGCTGCACTGGTGGCGGGAGGTGGTGGAGGGCGGGCGGCGCGAGCACCCGGTGGCGGAGCCGTTGCGCGCGGCGCTGGAGGCGGGCCGGTTCGATGCGGCAGCGCTGCTCGGCCTGATCGATGCGCGCGAGGCAGAGGCGGAGCCGATCCCCGACCTTGCCGGTTTTCTCGCCTATGCGCGGGGCAGCTCGGGCGGGCTGGCGCGGATCGCCGGGCGGCTGCTCGGCGCGGCGGAGAGCGATCTCGACGTGCTGGAGGATCTGGGCACCGGCTATGCGATCGTGGCGATCCTGAGCGCTGCTCCCGCCCTGAGTGCCGCTGGGCGCGATCTTCTGCCGCAGGACGGCACCGGGGTTGCCGACCTGCTTGCGGCGGCGCGGCCTCTGCTCGCGCATCCTCTGCCGCGCACGGGGCGGGCGGCGGGATTGCCCGCTGTGCTGGCGCGGCGCGATCTCGCCCGGCTGGAACGCGGAGAGGCGCCCGGTCCTCGTGGCCTCGGCGACCGGCTGGCGGTGATCGCGGCCGGGTTATTCGGTTGAGGGCTCGGGTTCAGCGGATCCGCACACCCTGTCTGACCAGTTCGGCGTGCAAGGCAGGAAGCGGGATACGGTCGAGCGGGGTGCCGGAGCGGACCGAGAGAGCCGCCGCGATTCCGGCAGCCTGGCCGGTCAGCGCGCAGCAGGACATGTTGCGTGTCGCGGCATGGGCGATCCGGTCACCGCCGACCGAGCGGCCGGCGACGATCAGATTGTCGATTCCGCGTGGCAGCAGTGACCGGTAGGGGATCTGCATGTAGCGCCCGGTGGTCGGCAGGATGAGGATGCCGTAGCCGTCGATGAATTCGGGGTAGATGCCGATCGTGTCGTCGAACCGCGCCTGATCGCGGACATCGGTTTCGGTCAGATTGTAGAGCGCGTCGACCTTGCGCGTGTCGCGGATGCCGATCGTCATGCCGAAATTCCTGAGCCGCGCACCCGAGCAGCCGGGGGCGTAGCGCCGGAGCGCCTCGATCGCCGCCATCGCCTGCTTTCGCCCTTCGATCTCGAAGCGGGTGAGACTGTCGGGATCGGTGCCGTCGCAGCCGGCAAGGTGGATCAGGTTCATGTAGGTGAGTTCGCCGGTGTCGTGCGCGGAGCCCCAGGTGCCCGCGATGGTGTTGAGACGGGCGGGAATCACGCCGTCGCGGATTGCCTGCTCGAACGGTTTTTTCAGGAAGGGCGAGAACAGGTCGTCTTCCTTGCCGGCGGTTTCCACCGTCCATTCGCCGGTCGACCAGTCGCGGAAGGTTTGCGGATCGGCGCGCACGCCGGCAATGAATTTTTGTTTGTCGACGCCGGCCAGATGAAAGATCACCGATGCGGCCTGCATGTGTTCCACCGGCGTCCTGACCGTGGGCGCGCCGGCGCGATGGGCGACATCGGCATCGCCGGTGGCGTCGATCACACGGTGCGCGAGAATCGCCTCGCGGCCGGCCTTCGATTCAGCGATGATGCCGGCGACGGCGCCGTTTTTCATGACAGGGGCAACGAACTGGCGGTGCAACATCGGGTGGATGCCGGCGTCCTCGACCAGACGGTCGGCGACGACCTTGAAGCCTTCGGAATCGAGTTCGTAGTTCAGCGCGTCGGGAAGCTGCGCCTTGCCGGTTTCGGCCTTTGCGCGATCCTCGAACTCGCGGCCGATGCCGCCGGCTTCCACGGTTGCGGGGTAGCGGTACCATGAGAAGCTTTCGACGCCGACCGCCGTGATGTTGCCGCCGAAACAACCGAACCGTTCCAGCAGGGCGACGCGTGCGCCGGTGCGGGCGGCGGCGATCGCGGCGGCGAGGCCGCCGGGACCCGAGCCGACAACCAGAACATCGGTTTCATGAATCACGG
>DASVGZ010000050.1:0-3047 GCA_036379275.1 Acidiphilium sp.
GGTCGGGCGGTCTGCTGCACAGATCCAGTTCCGGCCTTCCTGTTCGCCGAACCAGAGATGCCGGTCGAGAATGCGGAACAGCCGATGCGCGCCGGAACGCGCCGCCTCGACATCGCAGTCGTAAAAGAACCCGTCATGCAGCCTTGCGGCAGACGATGTCGCCGTGAGCGCATCGGCGAACGCCAGCCACTGGCCGATTTCGCCGAGAAGCGCCGCATCGGTCGCCGGATACCATGTTTTCGTCGGGTCGTATTTCGCCGCGAGATAAACCAGAATCGCCTGGGCGTCGCGCAGAACCAGATCGTCCTCGGTGATAACCGGCAACTGGCCGAGCGGATTGAGTCGCAGGAACCAGTCGGATTTGTGTTCCAGGCCCGGATGAAAATCGACGCGAACCGTCTCGTGGGCAATGCCGAGAATACTCATCAGCAGTCGAATCTTGTAGCAGTTTCCCGACAATTCGTAATCGTACAGCGTGACCATGGATTACAGATCCAGAACCAGACGCGGCGATTTCGCGCGTGAAACGCAGGTCATGATTTTACGTCCGCTGCTTTTCTCAGCTTCGGTCAGATAGACATCCTGATGATCCGGCTCCCCCTCGATCACCGTCGCCACACAGGTTCCGCACGCGCCCTGCTCGCAGGAAGACGGCATATCGACGCCGTTCTCGCGCAGCACCTGAAGAACGGTCCTGCCCGCGGGCACGGCGAGCGTCATGCAGGATCGCGCCAGTGCAATCTCGAAACTCGACGTGCTGTCGATAACATTGGCGTTCTTGAAATACTCGAAATGCACAGCCGCTTCCGGCCAGTCCTGCTCTCCCGCAATTCGCCGTGCTGCTTCGAGCATCGGTCCCGGCCCGCAGAGATAGAGATTTTCTCCTGTCCGGTGCGCCGACAGAATTTCGCGCAGTCGTGCAGCCGTCGCTTCCGGTCCGAGACCGAAATGTGTGGCCAGGCTGTCACCCAGTCTTTCCAGCCGTTCGGAGAATGCGAGGTGATCCTCGCCTTGCGCAAAATAATGCAGTTCGTACAGCAGGCCGGAATGCTGCAACGCCTGCGCCATCGCAAGCAGCGGAGTGATCCCGATCCCGCCCGCGATCAGCAGCGTTTTCATCCCGTCCCGGCGGAGCGGAAAATTGTTGCGCGGCTCGGAAATCGCCAGAACATCGCCTTCGCGCACGGTCTCGTGCAGACAGAGCGATCCGCCTTTCGAATCCGCCTCGCGCTTGACGCCGATGATATAGGCAGCGCCCTCGCCCGGGCCGTTGACCAGCGAATATTGCCTGATCATGCCATTCGGCATGTGAACATCGATGTGCGCGCCCGGCTGGGATGTCGGCAGCATCCCCGCGACCGGCATCAGCTCGAATCCGGCAATCCCTTCGCCGGCTCGCCATTTGCGGGCAACCGTAACACGCAGCTTCGCAACCCGCCCGTGCGGTGCCGGTTCCGGGATTTCCGCAAGCGCGGCCGGAAGCCTTGTAAAAACCGGTTCAGCCGGCTCCGGTACCGGCATCGCGGCGGTGTCATGCTCGATCGCGTCGCGCAACGCCGACAAACGATCGTCATGATGACGCAGAACCGCGATCCGGTTCGCCGCATCAGGCGCGCGATCGAGAACGCCCCGGATCACCGAACGTCCGGCATCAACCGGCTGGATGAAGAACACGGCAAGCGTCTCGACCGCTCCATCTTGCGATCGCAAACCCAGGGTCAGTCCCTGTACAAATTCAACCGAAACCGCCGCACCATCGCCGTCGATCCGCGTATTCGGTTGAAACCGGTACTCCTTCAGCCGCGCCGCAACGAAATTCGCCGGCGCGTTGACGGGAATACCACGCAGACAAAACACCGCGTTATCATCGAGACCCGGGATGGCGGAAACCTCGTCGCCGTCCTGCACTGTCGTCCAGACCAACCCATAGCGCCCGATGGCCGGAAACGTCCGGTTGGCGATCACCCTCGCGGGCGCATCGGCCGGATGCGCGGGAATATAGGTGCATCCCGCCGTGCGGTTCGCATAGCGCCAGCCGTGATACTGGCATTTCAGTTCGCGCCCGTCATTGATCCCGATCGAAAGCCGGACGCCGCGATGCAGGCAGCGATTTTCCCAGACGTTGATATACCCGTCATCGGCACGCCAGATCGCGAATTCCCGCCCAAGCAACTGTCCGTGAAACACATGGCGCAGTGGCAGGTCGGACAGCGCGGCAACCGGATGCCAGTTCGATTCGGATGCGACAGTCATTCGCACTTCCTCAATCCCCCGCCGCGATCACGCCGTACCCGATCCCTTTTCCGCCCAGCCAGCGCCGATAGGCGATCGATACCTTGTCGGCGCGGATCGGCGTCTCTGCACGCGGATCGAGCGGCAGACGCTTCGGAACCTGATTTTCGAGAATCGGTTTGTCCTGCCCGAAAATCGTCTGCTGGAAATACCGGATTGCCTTCTCCTCGCTGACATCGTCGAGAAGGCAGAGCATCATGTGCGCCCGCACATGGTCCTGATCGACCGGCTGAAGGAACAGGGCGATCACGTCGAGCCGCCCCGGGTCCGCCGGACTCGATTTGTAGAGCACCGAACAGAACGGATGCGGAATCCGGTAGAGGTAATCGACATCCGAGCCATCCTCCGACGCCATCGCCGCCTTTGGCTGAAAGAACCGGCAGCGCGACGCGATGATTTCATCGCGCTCGGCCGAAACCTCAACGTCGTACTCCTTCACCTCGGTATGCGGTTCGGCACCCAGAATATCCGTGTGTACGTATGGAAAATGCGCCATATCGAGAAAATTCTCGATCGCGCGCGGCGCCGAAACATGAACACCGAATGGTCCGGCATTCACCATGCGACGATCCGGCTCGGCATATTCCGGAATCGGGAACAGTTCCGCCGGTGTGCCGAGTGAAGTCCAGACATGACCATAGGCAACGCGCGCGGGAAGTCTTTCGCCAACCCGCGCCGGATCGACCCGGTCGCCCGGTCTCATCTCCGGCGTCGAAAGCCAGACAGCGGCATTGCCGTCGGCTCCGACCGAATAG
>DASVGZ010000051.1:0-5098 GCA_036379275.1 Acidiphilium sp.
TGGTTCGGATAGGCCGCCGTGCCCATGAACATCCGGGACGGAAGCTCGACATCGGCAATTATCAGAGTCATCTCAACCTCCTCCGACCGCACGGACGATCTCGATCTCGTCGCCGGCGTGCAGTCTCGTCGTCGTCCAGGCCGATTTCGGCACCACGGCGTCGTTCAGGGCGATCGCCAGGCCTTTCGTCTGGCCCAATCCCCTGGCATCGAGCAGGGCCGCGACGGTCGGCGCCAGAGCTGCGGGCGTGCCATTAACCCTGATTTCGGGAGCCAGGGTTTCGATATCGCTCATGCCGCGCTCCTCAGCTTGCCAAACCGGCCGATACCGAACCCGGCGATCCGGGAATCGGTCTCGCCGGTCAGGATGGTTTCCGCCATCGCATCCGCCGTGACCGGGGTGAGAAGGATGCCGTTGCGGTGATGGCCGGTCGCGAAAAACAGGCCGGGCAGACCGGACGGGCCGAGAATCGGTGCGTCGTCCCGCGAGCCGGGCCGGAAGCCGACCCAGGTTTCGATGACCGGAAGTTCCTCGATGCCGGGCACGGCGCGCCATGCGCCATCCAGCAGGGCATAGAGCCCGCCAGCGGTGATGGTGGTATCGAACCCGCGCTCCTCGACCGTGGCGCCGACGATCAGCCTGCCATCCGCGCGCGGCACCAGATAGGCGCGCGGCGCCCAGACGACGTGGCGGAGCAGGGGATCGGCGAGATCCATTTGCACCGCGATCAACTGGCCTTTCACCGGGCGGACCGGAGGAGCCGCGACCGGAAGCGCGAATCCGCCGGACCATGCGCCGGCGGCGAGGATGACCATATCGGCCTTGTGCAGTTCCCCCTGCGCCACCACGCCGCAGGCGCGGCCCTGCGCGGTTTCGACGCGCTCGGCCGGGGTGTTCTCGCGCAGATCGCCGCCCGAGCGCCGGAACGCCTCGGCCAGGGCGGGGGCGACCCTGCGGTTGTCGACCTGGATGTCACGCGGGGAAAATACCGCGCCGGTGAGGCCGGGGGCGAGATACGGTTCGCGTTCCCGCGCCTCGGCGGCGGTGAGCCATTCGAGATCGATGCCCTGGCTTTTCTGGAACGCCATGTCGTGACGCAGTTTCGCCGCGTCGTCGCGGTTCAGGGCGACGAGCAGCGTGCCCTCGCGCCGGAGCCCGACCTCCATGCCGGATGCCGCCTCGAGTTCGGCGGCGAAATCCGGCCAGAGCGATTGCGATATCCGATTCAGCACGCCGAGCGCGGCCTCGCCGGGTTCGGTTTCGGACGCGGCGGCGAGCATTCCGGCGGCGGCATGGCTCGCGCCATGCCCGGCGGTGTCGCGTTCGAAAACGGTCACCGCCGCGCCGCGCTGGACCAATCGCCAGCCGAGGGCGAGGCCGATCACCCCGCCGCCGATGATGGCGATCCGCATCGTCTTACTCCGCCGGTTCCGCCTCGACGTAGATCTTGCTGCCGGCATCGCGGAACTCGGCGCTTTTCTGTTCGAGGCCGGCCGTGCGATCGGCCTCGGCCCGGATGTCCTGGGTAATTTTCATCGAACAGAATTTCGGCCCGCACATCGAGCAGAAATGCGCCGTCTTGTGGGCTTCCTTGGGCAGCGTTTCGTCGTGGTAGGCGCGGGCGGTGTCGGGATCGAGGCCGAGGTTGAACTGGTCCTCCCAGCGGAACTCGAACCGCGAGCGGCTCATCGCGTCGTCGTGCAGTTTCGCGGCGGGATGGCCCTTGGCAAGGTCGGCGGCGTGGGCGGCGAGCTTGTAGGTGATCACGCCGGTTTTCACGTCGTCGCGGTTGGGCAGGCCGAGATGTTCCTTCGGGGTGACATAGCAGAGCATCGACGTGCCGAACCAGCCGATCATCGCGGCGCCGATCGCCGAGGTGATGTGATCGTAGCCCGGCGCGATATCGGTGGTGAGCGGCCCGAGCGTGTAGAACGGCGCCTCGTGGCAGACACGGAGCTGGCGATCCATGTTTTCCTTGATCTTGTGCATCGGCACGTGGCCGGGGCCTTCGATCATCACCTGACAGCCCTTGTCCCAGGCGACCTTGGTCAGCTCACCCATGGTGTCCAGCTCGGCGAACTGGGCGGCGTCGTTGGCGTCGGCGATCGAGCCGGGACGCAGGCCGTCGCCGAGTGAGAAGCTGACATCGTATTTGCGCATGATGTCGCAAATTTCGTCGAACTTCTCGTAGAGGAAGCTCTCCTTGTGGTGCGCGAGGCACCAGCGCGCCATGATCGAGCCGCCGCGCGAGACGATGCCGGTGACCCGCCTCGCGGTGAGCGGGACATAGGCGAGCCTCACACCGGCATGGATGGTGAAATAGTCCACGCCCTGCTCGGCCTGTTCGATCAGCGTATCGCGGAAGACCTCCCAGTCGAGCTTGTCGGGATCGCCGCCGACCTTTTCGAGCGCCTGGTAGATCGGCACCGTTCCGATCGGCACCGGCGCGTTGCGGAGAATCCAGCTCCGGATGTTGTGGATGTTGCGGCCGGTCGAGAGGTCCATGACCGTATCCGCGCCCCAGCGGATCGCCCAGACCATTTTCTCGACTTCCTCGGCAGCGCCGGAGGAGACCGCGGAATTGCCGATATTGGCGTTAATCTTGACCAGGAAGTTGCGGCCGATGATGACCGGTTCCAGCTCCGGGTGGTTGATGTTGGCCGGAATGATCGCGCGGCCGGCGGCGATTTCGGAGCGGACGAATTCCGGCGTGACGAATTCGGGAATCGCGGCGCCGAAGCTCTCCCCGTCGGCATGGCGTTCGGCGGCACCCTCGGCGGCCCTGGCGCGGCCAAGATTTTCGCGATGGGCGACGAAGATCATTTCCTCGGTGACGATGCCGGCGCGGGCGAATTCGTACTGGGTGATCGGTTTGCCCGCCATGCCGGCCAGAACCGGACGCGGCGCGGGGCAGGCCGGCACCAACCGGTCGGCGGTGGCGAAGCCGTTATCCTCGGGCTTGACCGCGCGCGCGGCGATCGTTTCGATCGCGCGGGACGCGACCCAGGACGAACGCAACTGCGGCAAGCCGGCATCGAGGTCGAGCCGGAAATTCGGGTCGGTGAACGGGCCGGAGGTGTCGTAGAGGCTGAACGGTGCCTCGTTCGACGAGGGGTGCAGATCGACCGCGCGGAACGGCACGGCAATGTCCGGCCGGTCCGGCGGCGATGAGAAAAATTTGCGCGATCCGGCGATCGGGCCGGTCGTGACGATGGCGGGTTTGGTCTGAACGGTCATGTCTCGCTCCTCGCTTCGCGGTCCTTTTGGTCGGGGCGCTGCGGTGACGAGCGGTGCTTTGGTGCAAATCCCGTCCCTCCGCCGGCGTGACCCGGATCAGGTTCAAAGGGTTGTCGCGAACAGCGACTCTCAGCGCCTTTCGGGCGCACCCCTCGGATGGGCTCTACGGTGGGTCCGGACGGCGCGTCTGTCAAGTGTGCGCGATCGTGCTTTGCGCCGGTCCCGGCATCGGCTAGATCAATTTTGTGAACATGGTTCTGCCGAGACTGCCGCGGATCACGGTCGAGATCGTTTTCGATTTCGTCTGTCCGTGGTGCTATCTCGGCATCAGCCGGTTCAGCCGCCTGCGCGCGCAGCGGCGGGATTTGACCGTGCAGGCGGTCTGGCGGCCGTTCCTGCTCAATCCGGACATGCCGAGGCTCGGGATGAGCCGGATCGACTATGCGGCGCGCAAGTTCGGCGGCGAGGACCGCGCGCGGCGCTTCTATGCCGCGGTGAGCGAGATCGCCTCGGCCGAAGGGCTGCCGATCGATTTTTCCCGGATCCGGCGCACGCCGAGCAGCGTGGACGCGCACCGGCTGGTGCGGTTCGCCGCCGAGGCCGGGCTGGCCGAGGAACTCGTGCTCGCGATTTTTCAGGCCTATTTCAGTGCCGGCGCCGATATCGGCAATGCCGACACGCTGGTGCGGCTGGCCGGCTCGGTCGGGCTCGATCAGGCTTCGGCGCGCCGGTTTCTCAGCTCGGATATCGCGGCCGAGCAGGTTCATGCCGACAATCTTTACGTCCACCGGCTCGGCATCAACGGCGTGCCCTGTTTCGTGGTCGGCGGGGTAAGCGCGATCGCCGGAGCGCAGGAGCCTGATGTTCTGGAACGGCTGCTCGAACTCGCCTCCTGCGATGCGGGGTTGATTTAACATCCGGCCGAAGGACGACGTGAGTTGTGCTCACGCCGGCCACTGCACGGACACCGATCCGTAACGACTTGACTCGAAGTAATGCCGGCTCCTGTCTTCCTGAACAAGAAAACGTGGGTGCGCGCAGGGTCATTCTGAATCATCGGCAATGCCGGAGGAATCGTTTTTCGACGCCGGAAAAACCGCCGCTCTGGAAACCTGAACTTGCGGCCTCATATGTGGTTCCCGCCAATCCTTTCGGCCAGTTCTCATGCGGGATACGAGAATGTACGCTGCCGTTGCCGCCGGTTCCGGGTTCGTCGGGCATCCGGCTTTCGAACATCGCGTTTGCGCTATGAATATGAAGCGGAGCGATGGCGAAGTCGGGTCTGACAGGGTCGGGGGAGGTCCCCTGCGCCGTGGTTTCAAAGGTCCGGACTCGTGATCCGGAGCAACGGAATCCCGGCTGCCAATGCACTTTCCGCCGTTCTTCTCCTGGCGATTTTCGGCGTCCTGCTCTGGGCGCTGTCGGATGTCGTGCTTCTGGTTTTCGCCGCCGTGCTGTTCGCGGTTCTGCTTCGTGGCGTAGCGCTGGGTCTCGCACGCCTTCTGCACGTGCCGCTCGGCGTTTCCTTTGTCATCGTCGGTATCCTGATCCTGGCGATCCTGTTCGGGTTCGCCCGGTTTTTCGGCCCGCGGTTCATCAGCGAAGGGCAACAACTGATCAAGGAAATCTTCTCTTATGCCGTGCAGATGCAGCACCGTTACGGCAACAGTTTCTGGATGCGCACCCTGAAGGAGTCGATGTCCGGCAAAAGCAGTTTCGGAATCGAGAAGATGACGCCGAAGCTGCTCACCATCACCTTCGGCACCGTTGGCGGAACCCTTCTGCTTGTCGTCACGGCGCTTTATCTCGCGATTTCCCCACGACTCTACATGAACGGCGCCGTGCTTCTGGTGCCGACCGC
>DASVGZ010000052.1:0-3821 GCA_036379275.1 Acidiphilium sp.
TCGCAACCACCCCCTATCCGTTCATCCTGCCCTACCGGTTTCGTCCCGCCTACAACATGTCCAAAGAGGAATTTCGCGCGCGATACAGCGAGCGAAAGCCGGATTGCGTCAAATTCCCGCGCGGCTTCGCCTGGCTGGTCAACCTCGTCCCTGAAACCGGCGGTATCGCCGATGAATTTTGTTTTTTCCTCGCCGATCCCGAGGTCGCATACATCCTTGAGGAAGACCCCCGTTACGGCGACGCATTGCGCCCGCTCTGCCACGCTCTCGGTCTCAAAGTGCCGGACTGTCTGAAAAAAATCGTCCTCGTCGATCCTTACGAGAAACCCCGGCGTCCCGATTCGACCGGCAAACCGATGCCGAGCAACATCCCGTACGACGCCCAAATCCCGCCCGAGCGCCGCTATCCCCTGTTTCTCGAACAACTCGCCCGACTTCGCGAAGAACGCATCCGCTCGGCACGCTCCCCGCCCTGACTGCACATGTCCGCGTCTGCCCAACCCTGTCCGAGCCGTCGGACGGGGCAAAGGGCGTTGGAAACAGTCAATACGTCGCGCGGCCGCCCGAGATATCGAACACGCCGCCGGTGGTGAATGCGCATTCCGCCGAAGCGAGCCAGCAGACCAGCGCGGCGATCTCGTCCGTGGTGCCGAACCGGCCCATCGGGATTTTCGACAGCATGTAGTCGATGTGCTCCTGGCTCATCTGCTCGAAAATCGCGGTGCGCACCGCCGCCGGGGTGATGCAGTTGACCGTGATTCCGGTTTTCGCGAGTTCCTTGCCGAGCGATTTGGTCAGCCCGATCACCCCCGCCTTCGAGGCGCTGTAGGCCGGCGCGTTCGGGTTGCCCTCCTTGCCGGCGATCGAGGCGATATTGACGATTCGCCCATCCTTTCGCTGCATCATGAACGGCACCACCGCCCGGTTGCAGTGAAACACACCGTTGAGATTGACCTCGATCACCCGGCGCCATTCCTCGACCGGATAAGTCCAGGTGGTCGCATTGGGGCCGGTGATGCCGGCGCTCGCGACCAGAATGTCGATGCCGCCCAGTTCGGCTGCGGTGCGCGCGGCCGCCTGCTCGACCGAGGTCCAGTCGGCGACATCGGTGGCGATGCCGAGCACCTTGCCGCCGAATTTTTCCCCGGCCGCGTCGAGATCCGGCTGGCTGCGATCCCAGATCGCGACCCTGCCGCCCTCGGCGACGATTCGTTCGGTCACGGCAAGGCCGATTCCCGCGCCGCCGCCGGTAACCACGGCGATTTTGCCGTCGAAGCGCATGGTCATCGCGCGGTTCCGCCGGTTGTGCCGTTCTGTGCCGCGACCGTCATGCGCCCCCTCCGTTATGCCGGATTATTGTCTATAAAAGCCGATTCAAGGCTCCGCAATGGATCGGAATGACCTCAGGAGCCGATCAGCACGGTGGGGAAACCACCGACGATCACACCGCCATGCGCGGTCTGGTCACCCATCCGCGCGGCCGGCAGGCCGCCGATCAGCACCGTCGGCGATCCCATCACGATGGTGTCGGGCGGGCCGACGCAGGTGAGCATGTCGGAAACCCTCGCCGCCGGCAGACCGCCGATCAGGACGGTAGGCTCGCCCTTGATGATCGGGCCGCCGACATGCGGTACCGGCCCGTCGGTTTCGGGACAGACATGCATATCCGTGATCCGTGCCGCGGGTTTCTCGCCAGCCATGGCCGGAGGCTATCACCGGACCGTGGCGACGGCCAGCGTTTTCAGCCCCGCCATCCACACTTTGCCCGAAGACGCTTGCGAAGCGTGCCCGATCCCCCCACATCCGGGAACCGGATGCCATTCCGGTGGAGAGCATCGATGAACGAACGCAGGCTGGGCAGGTCGCTCGTCGTTTCCGCAATCGGACTTGGCTGCATGAGCATCTCCGACTTCCAGGCCCGGCGCGACGAGGCCGAGGCGGCGGCGACGATCCGCCATGCGGCGGAACGCGGCATCACCCTGTTCGACACGTCCGACAGCTCCGGCGCCGGCGCGAACGAGGAACTGGTCGGCCGCGCCCTCGCGCCGTTTCGCAACCGGGTGACGATCGCGACCAAGTTCGGCACCGTGCGCGACCCGGACGGCACGTTCCGCGGCGTGTGCGGACGGCCGGACTATGTCCGCAAAAGCTGCGAGGCGAGCCTGCGGCGACTCGGCGTGGAGACGATCGATCTCTATTACCAGCAGCGGGTCGATCCCGACGTGCCGATCGAGGAAACCGTGGGGGCGATGGCGGAACTGGTGCGGGAGGGCAAGGTGCGCCATCTCGGCCTGTCCGAGGCCGCGCTGGCGACGATCCGGCGCGCCCATGCGGTTCACCCGATCGCCGCGATCCAGAACGAGTACTCGCTCTGGACTCGCGACATCGAGGCCGCCGTTCTGCCGGCCCTGCGCGAACTCTGGATCGGCCTCGTCGCCTATTCACCGCTCGGGCGCGGGTTTCTCACCGGCGCGTTCCGCACACCCGACGACATCCCCGAAGGCGATTCGCGGCGCAGCCAGCCCCGGTTCCAGGGCGAGAATTTCGCCCGCAACCTCACTATGGTCGGAATTCTGGAGGACATGGCGGACCGACTGAAATGCACCCCGAGCCAGTTGGCGCTGGCGTTCGTGCTCGCCCGGGGCAGCGATATCGTGCCGATCCCGAGCACCGGCCGGCGCACCCATCTCGACGAAAATCTCGCGGCGCTCGACGTTCCGCTCTCGGCCGCCGATCTGGGCAGGCTGGACCGCGCGATGCCGCCGGGTTCGGCCTCCGGCACCCGCTATCCGGCGGCACTGATGGCGACCCTGAACCGGTAGGCGGGAGACGCCACTCAATCGACACGGCGGTGAAATACATTATTATCACGCCGGCGCGGATATCCCCGTGACCTTCCGATCGAGGAGCAGAACCATGATCGCTGCCGGCAACACCCGTCCGGACCCTGCCCGGTGACGGGTCTGCGCGTCCTTCTTGCCATCGCTCTCGCCGTCAATCTCTGGCAATGCTGGGGCGAGGCGATCAGCTTCTGGTTCGTATTTTCCCACCACGCCCTCAGGCCGGGCGGGCTGGGCACATGGGTGATTCCGGCGCTGTTTCCGCCGCTGACGGTCGCCGCCCTGATCTGGTCCCTTGTCGCGACACGAAACCGCGCGTGACGGACGGCGGACCCGGCCTTACTGCCGGGCGGGTTTGACCGGCAGAACGAAATTCTGCCCCGGATAGATCAGGTTGGGATCGCGGATGCTCGCCTCGTTGGCACGGTAGATCAGCGTATACGCGGTGCCCTTGCCGTAGACCGCGCGGGCGATCAGCCAGAGGCACTGGCCCTGTTTGATCACGACATGGCCGGGCGCGAGCGAAGCGACCTTGCGCGGCGCAAAGGCGGTTTCCATGCTGGCGGTGACCGTGCCGCTGCCATTGGTGGTTTCCAGCCGGAACGTGCCGGGATTCGCCGGCATATGGTCGGTCCGCATGGTCCAGCGGCCGGTGGAATCGGCAACCGCCGTGCCGAGTTCGGTCTTGCCGAGGAACAGCGACACATGCGCGCCCGGCTTCGCCGTGCCGGCAATCACCGCATGGCCGCTGCCATCGTAATCGACCGAACCGAGCCCGAGCGTGCCCGGCTTCGGTCCCTGCCCGGTCAGTACCTTCGACGGCGACTTGCCGATGCTGCTCAGCACCGCGAGCGCGCCTTCGCCCGGCGCCTTGGGCACCGAGACCGTCACGCTGCGCCCGCTCGCCATGATTTGACCGCCGGGCAGTTTTTCCGACAGGGCGATCTGCTGGCCGCCCGGCGACAGCGGTTTCGAGGTGAC
>DASVGZ010000053.1:0-2589 GCA_036379275.1 Acidiphilium sp.
ATTTTTGATGTGATCCACCTCTTAACGGGCCGTAGAGGCGGGCAGTCCGCCGGTGGATTGACGAAACCATCCTGCCGATTTTCTATAAAGCTCCGACACAACGGAGGTCGCCCATGGATGCCGCATCCCCGCAACCGGCGCTCGCTGTCACCATCTGGCTCGACCGGTTCGGCTCAGCCCTCGTCCAAGCCGATATCGCCGCCGTCACCGCGCTGTTCGCCGACCCGTGCTACTGGCGCGATCTGGTCGCCTTCACCTGGAATATCAGGACGCTCGAAGGGCGCGACGATATCGCCGCCATGCTGGGCGCCGTTCTGGCGGCAACCGGGCCGACGAATTTCGTTCCGCAAGGCGAAGCGAGCGAGAAAAACGGTGTCACCGAGGGCTGGTTCACCTTCGAGACCGCCGTTGCGCGCGGTCAGGGCCATGTTCGGCTGAAGGACGGCCGCGCATGGACCCTGCTGACCGCGATGACCGAACTGAAGGGCTTCGAGGAGCCGCGCGGCACGGCGCGCGCGATGGGCGCGGAACACGGCGTGCATCCCGGCCGGGAAAACTGGGCCGACCGGCGCCGCCGCGAACGGGCTGCGTTCGGCGTTACGGTCCAGCCCTATGTGCTGATCGTCGGCGGCGGTCAGGGCGGCATCGCGCTCGGGGCGCGGCTGAAGCGGCTCGGGGTTCCGGCGCTGATCGTCGAAAAGAACGCGCGCGCCGGCGATTCCTGGCGCAACCGCTACAGATCGCTCTGCCTGCACGATCCGGTCTGGTATGACCACATGCCCTACCTGCCCTTCCCCGATCACTGGCCGGTATTCACGCCGAAGGACAAGATGGGCGACTGGCTGGAAGCCTATGTCTCGATCATGGAGCTCGATTACCGGACTTCGACCGAGGTGATTTCAGCGCGTCATGACGACGAAGCCGGCGAATGGACGGTCGATCTCCGGTGCGGGGATGAAAGCCTCACCCTGCGGCCGAAGCATCTGGTGCTTGCCACCGGTATGTCCGGCGTGCCGAACCTGCCGGAGTATCCCGGCATGGCAAGTTTCACCGGCACACAGCACCATTCCAGCGCGCACAAGGGCGGCGAGGGCTGGACGGGCAAGCGGGCGGTGGTGATCGGCTCGAACAATTCGGCGCACGATATCTGCGCCGATCTCTGGGAGAACGGCGCCACGGTGACGATGGTGCAGCGCTCTTCCACCCATGTCTCGCGGTCGGAAACGCTGATGGAATTCGGGCTCGGCCCGCTCTATTCCGAGACGGCGCTGGCGCGCGGCATCACCACCGAAAAGGCGGACATGATCTCCGCCTCGGTTCCCTATGCGCTGGTGGCGGAGTGGCAGAAGCCGGTCGCCGCCGAAATCCACCGCCGCGACGCCGACCTGCACGACCGGCTGCGCAAGGCGGGTTTCATGCTCGACATGGGCGATGACGGGACCGGGCTCGCTCTGAAATATCTGCGCCGGGGCTCGGGCTATTACATCGATGTCGGCGCGTCGGAGCTGATCGCCGATGGCCGCATCGGGCTGAAATCCGGCGTGACCGTGACGGAGATCAAACCGCATTCCGTGGCGCTGAGCGATGGCAGCGAATTGCCGGCGGACCTCATCGTCTATGCCACCGGCTACGGGTCGATGAACGGCTGGGCGGAAAGGCTGATCAGCCGGGAGGTTGCCGACACGGTGGGCAAATGCTGGGGCTATGGCTCGAACACCACGAAAGACCCCGGACCGTGGGAAGGCGAGCAGCGCAACATGTGGAAGCCGACACAGCAGGACGGACTATGGTTTCAGGGCGGCAACCTTCACCAGTCCCGTCATTTCTCGCTCTATCTCGCGCTTCAGCTCAAGGCGCGGCTGGAAGGCGTCGCCGGCACGGTTTACGGATTGCAGGAGGTTTTTCACACGGCGTGACCGGCAATGCCGGTTTCGGGCAACGACCCTGAAATTTTATCGAGGACACCATGACCGATCCTGTCCATTCTCCCGCTCTCTCCGATGGAACCCGCGAGAAACTCGGCACTGTCTCGACCGCGTCCATCGCGACCGCCCTTTTCAAGCGCGGCCTGCGCAACCAGTTCATCCAGGGCGTTGCGCCGGTGGCGCCGAAAGATAGAAACATGGTCGGCCCGGCCTTCACCCTGCGCTACATCGTCGCACGGGAAGACCGCAACCCGATCACCGTGTTCCGCAATCCCGGGCATCCGCAACGCGTGGCGGTCGAAACCTGCCCGCCCGGCAGCGTTCTGGTGATGGACGCGCGCAAGGACACCCGGGCCGCAACGGCGGGCTCCATCCTGCTCACCCGACTGGCCCTGCGCGGAGCGGCGGGAGTCGTGTCGGATGGCGGGCTTCGCGACGCCGAGGGCATCGCCGGGCTGGACATGCCGGTCTATTGCGCGAAACCCTCGGCGCCGACCAACCTGACCCTTCATGAGGCGATGGACATCGACGTTCCGATCTCCTGTGGCGATGCGCCGGTATTTCCCGGCGATATCCTGGTCGGCGACAAGGACGGCGTGATGGTGATTCCGGCCCATCTGGCCGACGAGATCGCCGATGAATGTCTCGCCATGGAAACCTACGA
>DASVGZ010000054.1:0-5148 GCA_036379275.1 Acidiphilium sp.
GCTTGCGCCCGCTCGCCTGGCCGCGCACGTCGTGCTCTGCCCACCAGGCGCGGAATTCAGCGCTTTCGGCGTTGAACAGACCGGCCAGCGATTCGAATGCCGGATCGCCGGCCCAGAGCCCGAAATCGGCCCGGAACTGCGCCACCATCCGCCGTGCCTCGGTTTCCCAGCCCGAGCCGAACAGTGTCCGCGCGCCGGGCTCGGTCAGCATGTAGACGAGGATATTGCGCCGTGCCTCCGGCATTTCGCTGAAATCCATGAACAGTCCGGCGGCCTTTTCGTTCCAGGCAAGAATGTCCCACCGTTGTCCGGTGACATAGGCCGGTACCGCCAGTACATCGAGAATTCGCCCGAGCGCATCCGGCACGGTCTCGCGCACGAAACCGGCCCGTCGCCCGGTCCGCGCCAGAGCGTGCAGATGCGCGCGCTCGGCATCCGAAAGAAGCAGGGCGCGGGCCAGCGAGTCGATCGTGGTCGCCGACGGATTTACGTCGCGCCCCTGTTCGAGCCGGATATACCAGTCGGTGCCGATGCCGGCCCGCTCCGCGACTTCCTCGCGCCGCAGCCCGGGTGTGCGCCGCCGCCGCGAGGCGAGTTTCAGCGCCGAAGGGTCGAGCCGGTGTCGCCGCGAGCGCAGAAAATCCCCCAGTTCGCCCCGCCGTCCGGTCTCGCCATCCTTGCTCATGGCCGCTCCATGGGATTTTTGATCCCGGGATAATACCAGGCCTGAATACGCTCTGCCAGAGCGTTCATCTTCCGGTTCGATCCTCAACCGGAGATCCAGTCATGGTTCATACTGCCTCTCATCCGCGCCGCTGGACGGCCTTCGCCATTCTGGTCGCCGCCCAGTTCATGTTCGTGGTCGATGCGTTCATCGCCAACATCGCCATCCCGTCGATCCGCGCCGACCTGCACGCGAACGGCGCGGAAATCGAGGCGGTCATCGCGATCTACCAGATCGCCTATGCTTCGGTTCTGATCACCGGCGGCCGGCTCGGCGACATTTTCGGATGCAAACCCCTGTTTCTGATCGGCCTCGCCGGGTTCACCGCTGCCTCGGCCTGGTGCGGCATGGCGCCGTCGGCGGTGATTCTCATCGTCGCACGCGCGGTTCAGGGCGCTGCCGCCGGCCTGATGGTGCCGCAGGTGCTCGCCTCGGTCCGGTATCTGTTCGCAACCGAAGAACATCCGCGCGCTTTCGGGATTTTCGGCATTGCTCTCGGACTTGGTGCCGCCGCCGGCATGATGCTCGGCGGCTGGCTGATCACGCTCGATCCCGCCGGCCTCGGCTGGCGCGCTGTGTTCCTGATCAACATTCCGGTCGGCGCCGCCGCTTTTGTCGCAGGGCTTGCCCTGATTCCGGCGATCCGGCTGCTGGTCGCGGCGAAGCTCGACCTTGCCGGTGCGGTACTTCTCGCCGCCGGTATTCTGCCCCTGCTCGGAACCATCCTGTTCGGCCGCGATTTCGACTGGCCGGCCTGGCTCGCGATCCCGGCCATCGCCGGAATTCTGTTCCTTGCTGCCTTCATCCGGCTGGAATCCAGCCGCGCGGCGCAGGGAGGTTCCCCGCTGCTCGATCCCGCCTGGCTGCGCGATCGCGGTTTCGCCACCGGCCTTGCCGCGACCTTCACCACCTATATCGGCATGACCGGATTTCTTCTGGTCCTGACCCTGCTGCTGCAGGACGGGCTCGGCTATTCGCCCCTCGATACCGGGCTGATCACCGCACCGCTCGCCTTCGCCTTTCTGATCGCATCCCGGATTGCCTCACGCGCCGGCGCCGGGCGTGGCCCGACGGTGGTGATGACGGGGGCGGCGATCATGGCCGGCGGGTTGCTGCTGATCGCCGCCATCGTCACTGCGGTGTCGGCGCCATCGGCGATCCTGCTCGCGGTGCCGCTCGCGGTCTACGGCTTCGGACAAGGCTTCGTGCTTGCACCGCTGGTCCATGTCGTGCTCGCCCGGGCGCACCGGGTGCCGGCGGGCGCGGCCTCCGGTGTTCTCGTCACGGTCCAGCAGATGGCGGGGGCGATCGGTATTGCCCTGATCGGGCTCGTCTATTTCGGCATCGCCCGGACAGGCGGAGACCGACGGGCCTTCATCGTCTCCGCCATCCTGCTCGCCGTGATGGCCCTGCTCGCCGCGATGGTCACCTTCCGGTTGCGGCGCGCGGGCGCGAAATCATCGTCAGGAATTCCCGCCTTGTCGACGGATCGTCGCGAAACGCGCCGAGCATCCGGCTCGTGACCATCGCGACCCCGGTCTTGTGAACGCCGCGCGTGGACATGCACTCGTGATTCGCCTCGATCACCACGGCAACCCCGCGCGGCTGCAACACGTCGTTGATCGCATTGGCGATCTGCGCGGTCAGTTTCTCCTGGATCTGCAGCCGCCGCGCATAGGCATCGACCACGCGGGCGAGCTTGCTGATCCCGACGACGCGCTTGCCCGGCAGATAGCCGACATGGGCGACACCGACGATCGGCACCATGTGGTGCTCGCAATGCGATTCGAGCCGGATGTCGCGCAGGACGATCATCTCGTCGTAGCCCTCGATCTCCTCGAAGGTGCGGGCAAGGATGTCCCCGGGGTCTTCGGCATAGCCGCCGAAGAATTCCGCGTACGAGCGCACCACCCGCGCCGGCGTGTCGACCAGTCCCTCGCGCGCGGGGTCGTCGCCGGCCCAGCGGATCAGGGTGCGAACCGCCGCCTCAGCCTCGGCGCGGCCCGGACGCGACACGTCTGCCTCGCGAAGCCGGTTTTTCATCCGGTGATTGATGATGTCCATGTCTTTCTCCAACAAGGCCGGAGCCGGTGCCGGCGGTCGGAACCGGCTCCGCAACCGATCGGCTCCATGGTCAGTGTGCGTTCTCTTTGGCGGCGAAGAACGAACACCAGCCGGTGGGGCCGATCGTTCCCGCGACGATCGCGCAGGTGGCGGGCGGCTGGAATTGCAGGCAGATCGCGCAGCGCTGCTGGCCGTTCGGATGATTTCGGTATTTCGCCGCTGCCTCGCTTACCTTTGCCTGGGCATGGGCCGGGGGAGCGATTCCCCCGGCTACCGCGAATCCGCCTGCCGCGAGAAGCACGGTGCGGCGGGCCGGTCCACGGTCATTTCGCGACACGGGCCTGTTCCGCGACCGTGATGTGCCACAGGATGATGTGGTAATGCGGCTCGGGCACGCCCGGATGGCCGGCATTGAAGTAGAGGCTGACGTGATCGACCTTTGCGTCGCCCGGCGCCGCCAGATCGGCGAATTCCTTCTGGGCGTCGAGATCCTTCAGCGGGATCATGTAGATCGTGCTGACCAGCCTGCCCTTGTGGTCGTAGGCGAGGAACGGGCCGGCCGGCAGGGTTTTCGGGTCGACATAGAGCGTGCCGAGCCCGGGCAGGAAATTCGGCAATTTCACCAGCTTGCTCACCGGCTGAAAGCCGCCGCCCGGCGGCGCGTGCTCGACGCCGTGCGACCCTGCCTCTGCCAGCGCCGGCGCGACCGCGGTCAGCGCCACCAGGGCCGCGGCGCCGCCGAAACTCCGTCTGTCCATGAGAAACCTCCTCTCCGGATGATCTGTGACCGCATCCAGGCCGGTCGGGCCGGGACGCGCACATGTCATTGGACCGGGAGCGGAGCAAAAAAGTTCCCGATGTTCGAGGTTTTGGCGTTCTGGCTTTCGGCGTTCTGGTTCTGGCACAACCGGTCCAGCACCCGCGCGGTCAGGCGGGCACAGCGTGCGCCGCCGAACGGGAAGGCGCCCTCGATGCTGGCGGCGAGTTCCGCGCCGAGCGCGTTCCGCAGCATCCGGTTGGCGCGGTGCAGGCGGGTCTTCACCGTCGCTTCCGGGATGCCGAGCGCGCCGGCGGTTTCCGCGATGCTCGCCTGCTCCACGCTGCGCAGGATGAAGACGGTGCGGAACGGTGTGGGCAGGGCATCGACCGCGCGTTCCACCATCCGCCGCAGTTCGACCCGCGCCGCCTCGGCTTCCGGGCTCGGCGCGAGGCCGCGCACACCATCGGCCTCCGCGAGATCGGCGGTCGGGTGCCGACGGCCGAGCCGGCGCAGCGCCTCGTTGACTACGATGCGGCCGAGCCAGCTTCCGAGGCTCGATTCGCCGCGAAACTCGCCGATCCGGGAGAAGGCGCGCAGATAGGCGTCCTGCACCGCGTCTTCGGCGTCGGCGTCGTTGCGCAGGATGCCGCGCGCGATCCGCCAGAGCGCGCGGTTGTGGCGCTGCATTACGGCCTCGGCCGCTTCCGGCTCACCCCGGCGCAGCCGGCCGACCAGCACTGCCTCGTCGGGTCCGAACGATCCGTCCATGTCAGGCCTCCTGAACAGATGACCCGCTGGCGCGCCGGAAAGTTCCCGGGGTCAGCTCGCCTGTTTCACCCAGCCGCGCTCGCCCTGCTGCCAGTAGGTGAGGGCATGGCCGGTGTCTTTCGCCGATTTCCAGCGCGCGCGGGCGGCGGTGACCGCACCCGTGTCGTTGCCGTCGAACAGGTAGAACACCCGGTCGAACCGGGAGAAGTCGGCAGTGATATCGTCAAGCAGAAACAGGAAATTCGCGTCGTTCGGCACGTCGTCGTCCGGGGTCAGCCAGATCGGCTGGTCGGGGCCGAAGCCCGTTGCCGCGGTGCCGTGGGGCAGCCAGTCCGGGTTGGCGGCGAGCCAGAGCGAGGCATCCAGCGCCGCGATCCGCGCCGCCTCGCCCCGCACCACAGCGCGTTCGCCGGCGGCGAGGGTGCGGCCGAGCAAAGGCGGCAGCGCCTCGGCGACGCTGGTTCGGGTCAGGTGATAGAACCCGATTTCCGCCACGGCCCGTCCTTGCGCCTAGTCGATCACGATTTTCGGCCCGGCCCGGCGCTCGCCGCCAAGCTGGGCGGAGACCGCCTCGGCCAGCGCCATGAAGGCGCGTGCCGCCTCGCCGCCCGGGGCACTCGCCGCGATCGGTGCGCCGGCATCCGAGGTTTCGCGGATCGCGGGGAGCAGCGGGACTTCGCCGAGGAACGGAACGCCGATTCGCTCCGCTTCCGCCCGTGCGCCGCCATGGCCGAAAATGTCGGTCCGCGTGCCGCAGTTCGGGCAGCAGAAGAAGCTCATGTTCTCGACGATGCCGAGCACCGGCACCCGGACCTGGCGGAACATCGACACG
>DASVGZ010000055.1:0-7533 GCA_036379275.1 Acidiphilium sp.
GACTGGGAGAGCCGGTTCACGAAATTCGGCCGCGAGGCCTCGGCGGCGGCGAGCCTCGGCCAGGTGCATCGCGCAACCCTGCCGGACGGGCGTCTGGTTGCCTGCAAGCTGCAATATCCCGACATGCCGAGCACGGTGGAGGCCGATCTCAGGCAGTTGAAGCTGGCGATGGCGGTCTACAAGCGGATGGACAACGCGATCCATCATGACGACATTTATGTCGAACTGGCGGCACGGCTGCGCGAGGAACTGGATTACCGGCGCGAGGCGGCGCAGATCCGGCTTTACCGGGTCATGCTGGACGGGTTGCCGGACATCGTGATTCCCGAGCCGGTGACCGAGTATTCCACCGGCCGCCTGCTCACCATGTCCTGGCTCGACGGCATCGGGATGCAGGCGTTTCTCGATGCGAACCCCGATCAGGAAACCCGCAACCGCATCGCCCGCGCGCTGTTTCGCGCCTGGTATGTGCCGTTTTACCGTTACGGCGTGATTCACGGCGATCCGCATCTCGGCAACTACCAGATCAACCGCGAGGGCGGCATCAACCTGCTCGATTTCGGTGCGATCCGCGTGTTCGAATCGCGCTTCGTCGCCGGGGTGATCGAATTGTTCGAGGCGATCCGCGACGGCAATGACGACCGCGCGCATCATGCCTACACGATATGGGGATTCACCGACATCACGAAGGAGAAGCTCGACATTCTCAACGAATGGGCGAGATTCCTGTACGAACCGCTGATGCAGGACCGGGTGCGGGCGATCCAGGAAACCAACGACGTGACGTTCGGGCGCAGCGTCGCGGAGAAGGTTCATAGCGGGCTGAAGCGTACCGGCGGGGTGCGGCCGCCACGCGAATTCGTTCTGATGGACCGTTCGGCGATCGGGCTGGGCAGCGTGTTTCTGCGGCTCAGGGCGGAACTGAACTGGCATGAACTATTCGTCGAGACGGTGGCGGATTTCGATGCCGCCTCGCTCGATGCACGGCAGGCCGAGGCGCTCGCGGCGGCCGGCGTGCCGAAACCCCTGTAAGACGATGGCGATTCTGCAACGCGGATTGCGTGGCGGGTTTCTGGCCCGCATCTATCGCAAGGTTCTGCATTCCTGGTATCTCAACGATATCGCCTTCGATGTGCGGCTGGCCGCGAAACGCGAAGCCGTCGCCTATATCATTGAGCACATGCAGGCGGCGATGATGCTGCGCGACCGGTTCGACCTGCTGCGCTTCGCGCTCGCCCGCGCGCCGGAGCGGGGGCTGATCCTGGAATTCGGCGTCGAGAAGGGATTGTCGGTCAACTGCCTCGGCAAGGCGACCGGGCGCGCGGTGCACGGTTTCGATTCGTTCGAGGGATTGCCGGAGGACTGGGCGGGAACCGCATCGGCGCGCGGTGCGTTCGACCAGGGCCGGAAACTGCCGAAGGTGCCTGCGAATGTGCGTCTGCATGTCGGTTGGTTCGATGCGACCCTGCCGGCGTTTCTGGCCGAAGCGACCGAGCCGGTGGCGCTCCTGCATGTCGATTGCGACATCTATTCATCGACACGGACCATCTTCGATCTGCTCGCGTCGCGTATCGTCTCCGGCACGGTCATCGTGTTCGACGAGTATTTCAACTATCCCGGCTGGCGTCAGCACGAATACAGGGCGTTTCAGGAATTCGTCGCCTCGTCCGGCCTGAGGTATCGTTATCTCGGCTATGCCGGGGAAAAAGGCCACGTCGCGGTGGTGATGGAGTAGCGCGGGTCAGATCCGGCGCAGGATCACGATCCGGTTGGTGTTGGTGCCGCCTGCGTTGTTTCGCACGCCCCAACAATTCGCGGTTTTGGTGAATTCCTGCCGGTTCACCATGACGAACAGGCGCTCGAACGGCAACCCGTCGGCCGCCTGCCAGACCAGACGTTCCAGCAGAATTTTTCCCTTCCGCACCTCGCCGACCTCGAACGCGACATGGCCGCCAGGTTGGACGATTCGCGCGAGTTCCTCCAGTGTTGCACGCACCATGTCCTGCCATCCGGCCTCGGTGCGGTGTTGGGCAACGTCCACGGTTCGCACATCGATGCCGGCGAACCAGCAGCGCAGCCAGTTGTCCTCGGCGTATTGAACGATATCGAGGAATGGCGGCGAGGTGACGACGAGTTTGACTGATCCTGTCGCGATGTCCGGCGTCGCGTGCGCGGGGGTCGTGGTCAGAAGTGGGTGCGGATGAGGAGATACCTTGCCATCCTTCAGGAGAGATCGGGTTTTTTTTAGAATGATCGCACCAATATCGCGATCCGGCGGAACCTGCCCGCGCTTTTCGTTGATCCGCCGTTGCGATTGCGCCGATGCCGCCTGATTGGGCGGTAGCGTGTAGACCGAGAAAAATCCCGGCGAATGCCCGGTCAGCCGGTTGATCGCCACCATTCTGATCCAGTCATCGACCGGATCGGGCGTGCTGCCGATCGGCGCCCGGTCGATCAGCCAGCGGCGCAGCGCGCAGAGATGTTTCAGCGTTGTCGGGCTGTAGAAGGCCAGCAGATCGTCATTGTCGATCGTTCCCGACTCCCATGGAATCGCGTCCAGCCTTCGCGCCACATCGGCGATGGAGGGCGGGTTGAGGCGCGGCCGTGTCAGCAGAATGCTCAGCGGATTGATGTCGTTGCCGACCGGCCGGCGACCCATCAGCGCCGACTGGACCGGCGTGGTGCCACGCCCCATGAACGGATCGTGGACGGCATCGCCGGGCCGGGTCAGACGGTCGATGAAAAATTCGGGCAGTTGCGGCTTGAAGCAGGCCCGGTAGCTGACCTCGTGGATCGAATGGGCCTGACGCTGGCCCGCGGTCCAGAATTCGTTGACCAGATAGCGGATCGGTCCGTCCGCGATTTTCTGCGTGGCCGTGCCGAAGCCATCGAACGCTTCGACGGTTTCGGCAAACGACGCTTCCCCGCGAGGCATGGTACCGTGCGGCCTCGGGCTCGGAGTTACCCGGCCTGGGCCGAGGCTTCGCTTCGGGTGGCGCCGACCCGGGCGGCGAGCGAGGCGGCCATGAAATCGTCGAGATCGCCGTTCAGCACCGCATCCGGGTTGCCGCGTTCCAGATTGGTGCGCAGATCCTTGACCAACTGATAGGGAGCGAGAACGTAGGAGCGGATCTGGTGGCCCCAGCCGATATCGCGCTTCTGGCTTTCGGTCGCGGCGCTGGCCTCCTCGCGCTTCTGCAATTCCGCCTCGTAGAGCCGCGCCTTCAGCATCGCCATCGCGGTGGCGCGGTTGCGATGCTGGCTGCGGTCGGTCTGACAGGCGACGACGATGCCGGACGGCACATGGGTGATGCGGATCGCGCTTTCGGTCTTGTTGACGTGCTGGCCGCCGGCGCCGGAGGCGCGGAACGTGTCTACCTTGAGGTCGGACGGGTCGATCTCGATCTCGATCGTGTCGTCGATCACCGGATAGACCCAGACACTCGCGAAACTGGTCTGCCGGCGGGCATTGGCGTCGAACGGCGAGATGCGCACCAGACGATGAACCCCGGCCTCGGTCTTCAGCCAGCCATAGGCGTTCATGCCGGTGATCTGTAGTGTCGCCGACTTGATACCGGCCTGCTCGCCTTCCGACTGGTCGAGCATCGCCACCTTGTAGCCGTGCTGCTCGGCCCAGCGCGTATACATGCGCAGAAGCATCTCGGCCCAGTCCTGGGCCTCGGTGCCGCCGGCGCCGGCGTTGATTTCGAGATAGGCATCGTTGCCGTCGGCCTCGCCGGACAGCAGGCTCTCGATCTCGCGGCGCTTCACCTCGTCGGCGATCCGGCGCAGCGCGGCCTCGGCCTCACCGAGTACGCCCTGATCGCCTTCGGCCTCGGCGAGTTCGGCGAGGGTGATGGCATCCTCGGTGTCGCGCTCGATCGCGCGCACCGCGTCGGTCTGGGTGGCCAGCCGGGTGCGCTCGCGCAGCAGCGCCTGCGCCTCGCCGGCATTGTTCCAGAGTTGCGGGTCTTCGGCCTGTGCGTTCAGGCGTGCGAGTTTGTCGACTGCGGCATCCCAGTCAAAGATGCCTCCTCAGCAGAGCCACGCTTTGCGTGATCTGCTCGGCGAGCGCTTGGGTTTCGGCGGACATGTCGGTGAATCCGTAATCGGGGTTGGCCTGCCTAATACAATCCGCCCAGGGTCTTGTCCACGCTCTGCCCGGACGATGACGGGGGCTGCGGGCTGCCGCCATTGCCATTGTTTTCGGGCGTGGCGCTCGCCGGATTGAATTCCTGCGGCCTGCCCTGCGTGGTGCCGCCCGACAAGGCGCCACCGAGGCCGAGCGGATTATCCGCGACCAGCCCGAGATTGGATTGCGCGCCCGGCACCTGCCCCGGCTTGAATGCCTCGGTGACGGTCTGGCTGCCGAAGGTGACCTGGTGCAGGGTCATGTCCGGCGGCGTCTTGAAGTCGATCACCGGCTGGCCCTTGAGTGCTGCCCGCATGAACTGGTTCCAGGCCGGACCGCAGACATTTCCGCCGGTCTGGTTGCGGCCGAGATTGCGCGGCTTGTCGTAGCCGATCCAGCAGCCGGTCACCATCTGCGGGACGAAGCCGATGAACCAGGCGTCGTTGAAATTGTTGGTCGTGCCGGTCTTGCCGGCGACCGGACGATGGATGCCGACCACCGCCGGCGTTCCGGTGCCGCGCTCGACCACGTTCCGCATCATCATGATGACCTGATACACGCTGTCAGGGTCGGCGATCCGTGCGCCGGGCCGGTTCAGGACCGGCGGCTGGTCGGGCGTGCCCTCCATGCAGTTGGCACAGGACTGGTCGGGGGCCTGATACAGCACATGACCGTCCGGCGCGGTCACGCTGTCGATCAGCGAGGGGTCGACCTGCCGCCCGTATTCGTCGAGCGTGGCGTAGGCGCGCATCATCCGCCAGAGCGTGGTGTCGAGCGCGCCGATCGCCGCCGGGTAGATCAGCGGCATGTGATGGACGACGCCGAATTTCTCGAAATTCGCCGCGACATTGGCGAGCCCGACCCGGCGGACCAGATGCAGGGTCGCGAGGTTGAGCGATTGTTCGAGGCCGTAGAACACCGGCACCGGACCGAGGAAACTGTCTTCGTAATTGCCCGGCCGGTAGACCTGTCCATCGGCGAGGTGCTGGACGAAGGGGGCGTCGAGAATCGTCGCGTCGGGCTGGATGCCGGCCTGCATCGCGGTGAGGTAGTCGAACGGCTTCACGCTCGAACCGGGCTGGCGCTGTGCCTGGATCGCCCGGTTATACGGGCTCATCCGGTTGCTCCAGCCGCCGACCATCACCTGAACCCGGCCGGTTTCCGGGTCCAGACTCATCATCGCGCCCTCGACCTCGGGAATCTGCTCCAGCGCGAGGGTTCCGCCTTTAGTCGGCGAGAGTTTGGCGTCCTGATGCCCGGCACCGGGATGCGGGTCGATCATGATGACATCGCCCGGCTTGAGCATCTGGCTCATGCTGTGCAGCATCGGACCGGCATGGCCGTTGACCAGCGGGCGGCCCCACTGGATCGCGGCAAGGGTGAGCGTGCCGGTCTCGGGTGCCGCCTGGTTGCCGCCTTTCAGCCAGCCGACATGGGCGAGGGTCGGGGTTTCGTCGATCACCACGCCGAGCCGCCAGTGCGGGCGCATTCCGGGCGGGGTCGATTGTCTGGCCAGCGCCTTCGGCCAGCCGGCGGCGAGATCGGCGCTGTCCAGCTTCGCGACCGGGCCGTGATAATAGCCGAACTCGTGATCGTAGGCTTCCAGCCGGTTGCGCATCGCGCTCATCGCGGCGGTCTGGAGTGCCGGGTTGAGGCTGGTCCGCACGATCAGCCCGCCCTCCATCGTGGTTTTGCGACCGAACATCTGGACGAGTTGCGCCTCGACGGCGTTGACGAAATAGCCCGCGCCGGGCACCGGCTGCGCGCCGGCGGCGGCCTTGGGCAGAAGCGGCGCGGCGAGCGCCTGTTTCGCCTGCGCCTCGGTGATCGCGCCGTCATCGCGCATCCGCCCGATGACCCAGTTGCGCCGGGCCAGCGCGCTTTTCGGATGCAGGAACGGGTTGTAGTTGGTCGGCGCCTTGGGCAGCCCGCCGAGCATCGCCGCCTCGGCGACGGTCAGGCCGGACAGCGGCTTGTCGAAATAGGCTTCGGCTGCGGCGGCGACGCCCCAGGAATTCTGCCCGAGATAGATCTCATTCAGATAGAGAGTCAGGATCTGCTGCTTGGTCAGCGCCCGGTTGACCCGGAGCGCGAGGATCGCCTCCTTGACCTTGCGGACGAAATCGATGCGGTTGTCGAGCAGCATGTTCTTGACCACCTGCATCGTGATGGTCGAGGCGCCGAGCGGGCGCTCATGGCTGCCAAGCCGGGTGAGATCGACGAAGCCGGCGCGCACGATCGCGAGCGGGTCGATTCCGGGCTCGGTCCAGAAATTGCGGTCTTCCGCCGAGATGAACGCACGGACCACGACCGGCGGAATCCGGTCATAAGGCACGTAGATGCGGTGCTGGGTGCCGAGGGCGGCGATCAGCCGGAAATTGTTGGCATAGATCCGGGTTTCCAGCGGCGGTTCGTAATGGCGCAGTTTGGCGATGCCGGGCAGGCCGTTGCTGAAATAGAGGAAGGCGCCGCCACCGACCAGAATCACACAGACGACACCGATCACGGCAAGGCGATAGATGCCGCGCGCGAGCACGCCGCCCGCGATACGCCCGAGACCGGGCCGGCGTTTGCGGGCATTGCGGTTGGAGTGTGGCGACTGAGGGGGCGTTCCGGCTTTCCTGCGGGCGCTTTTTCCCTTGGCGAGCCGCTCGCCGGCTTTCAATGGTCCAGGCATGGCGCGCTCCTTAGCACCCAATAAAGCGCTGGGCGAGGATCGGGTTCGGGTGGGGAACGGTTAATTCTTGGCAATACGTCTTAAAAATGACTGAAACATCAACCAGCGATACGGGCGAAGCGGCCATGGGCCAACCAGTGGTCGGCGGCGAGCGCGACGCGGCTCGCGAGCAGGGTGCGGTAGCGCGCGGTGCGCAGAAGGGCGGCATCGGCCGGGTTGCTGATGCAGCCCATCTCGATCAGGTTCGCGGGCACCAGCGGATCGCGCAGGACCGCGAAATTCGCCGACCGGTCCGGGTTCGGCAGGAGAAGGACGTGGTGCTCGAACGCGCTGACGATATTGTCGGCAAGTTTTTTCGAGCCGACCATGGTCGCATGGGTGGTGAGACTGGCGAGGATGCCCGCCACCTCGGGGCTGACGCCGCGATATTGCGGGCTCAGCGGGCCGCGATCGAAGCTGTTCTCGGTTTTGGCGATGCTGGCGGCGAGAGCATCGGACGGCTTGTGCGACAGGCTGAACACCAATGCGCCGCGCAGGCTCGTATCGGCAAGGTGGTTGCAGTGCAGCGAGATGAACAGGGAGGCGCGGGCGTGGATCGTCATCGCGACCCGGTCGGGCAGGGAGACGAACACGTCGTGCGTGCGGGTCATCGCGACCCGATGGCCGGATTTGGCCAGAGCCGAGCGGAGCGCAAAGCCGGTGGCGAGGGTGATGGCTTTTTCCA
>DASVGZ010000056.1:0-5400 GCA_036379275.1 Acidiphilium sp.
CGCCGCCCGTGGGTGAACTGGTCGACCAGATCGTTGCCACTTTGCATCACCGACCCTGCCTCGCCTTCCCAGACGATCCGCCCCTGATGGAGCATTGCGATCCGATCGCCGATTCGCGCGGCACTCGCCATGTCATGGGTGATCGCGATCGATGTGCTGCCCAGCCGCTTGACGCAATCGACGATCAGCCCGTCGATCACCGCGCCCATGATCGGGTCGAGTCCGGTGGTCGGCTCGTCGAAAAACATGATCGAAGGCTCCGCCGCGATCGCGCGGGCAAGCCCGACCCGCTTCTGCATTCCGCCGGAAAGCTCGGAGGGCGACAATCCCGCCACCTCGGCGCCGAGTCCCACCTCGGCCAGCACATGAACCGCCTTGTCTTTTGCCTCGGCGCGTGAGATCAGGCCACGCGCCAGCAACCCGAACGCCACATTTTCCCATACCGTCCGGCTGTCGAACAGCGCGCCGTTCTGGAACAGCATCCCGATCTGGTCGCGCAGTTCCCGGGCGCGCGGCGGTTTTGCCCTTAGCACGTCCTCGCCGTCGATCCGGATTTCGCCGGCATCGGGGCGAATCAGCCCGAGAATGCATTTCAGCAGAACCGACTTGCCGGTGCCCGATCCGCCGATCACCACCATCGCGGTGCCGGGCATCACGTCGAGATCGACACCATCCAGCACCTGCTTCGCGCCGAATGCCTTGCGCAGGCCACGAATCCCGATTTTCGGCAGACTATCGCTCATGGCGCGAAAAACGCCTGGGTCAGCACGTAGTCGAGTGCCAGGATCAGGATCGAGGCCGATACCACTGCCGCCGTGGTCGCTCCGCCCACGCCCTGCGCGCCACCGCGCGAACGATAGCCGTTGAAACACCCCATCAGTGCGATCACGAAGCCGAACACCGCCGCCTTGACCAGACCGGAAATCACATCGGTCGCGTGCAGGTAGGAAACCGTGCTGTGCAGATAGGCGTGGGAATTGAAGCCGAGCCTTACGGTCGCGACCAGATATCCTCCCGCGATGCCGAGAATATCCGCCACCACCACCAGAAGCGGCAGGGCGATCAGTCCGGCCAGAAGCCGAGGCGTCACCAGATAGCGCATCGGGTCGGTCGCGAGGGTGGAGAGCGCGTCGATCTGGTCGGTGACCCGCATGGTGCCAAGCTCGGCGGCCATCGCCGATCCAGCCCGCCCCGCGACCATCAGCCCGGCCAGAACCGGCCCCAGTTCGCGGGTCAGCGACAGCACCACCACGCTCGCGATCACGCCCGGCGATTCGAAGCGGGAAAAGCCGACATAGCTTTGCAGCGCCAGAACCATGCCGGTGAAAATCGCGGTCAGCGCCACCACCGGCAGGCTGAAAAACCCGATTTCCAGCAGGGCCCGGCCGAAATTGCGAAAGTAGAACGGCGGGCGGAACAGGCCTGAAATCGCGGCCGCGGCAAAGATCGCCAGCTCGCCGAGCAGGGAAATCACGCCGATTACGGCGCGGCCGAGCGCGGCCACCGGGTCGAGCACGAGGTTCATGGGAGACGTGTTATACCGATTTCACGACACGCCGATAGCGCCGGCCCAGACCGGTCAGGATCTCGTAGCCGTTGGTGTTGGCCTCCAGCGCGAGATCGTCGATATCGTGGCCGGGGCCGATCAGTTCCAGCACCGATCCCGCCGCGATATCGGGATGATCGGTGACATCGAAGGTCATCAGATCCATCGAGATCCGGCCGACCAGCCTCACCACGCGTCCCGCGAAGCGCGCGGTCATCCGGTTGGTCAGCGAACGCGGCATTCCGTCGGCGTAGCCGACGCCGATCGTGGCGATCCGCGATGGTCTTTCCGCCCGCCAGACCGCGTTGTAGCCGACGCCCTCCCCGACCGGGATTTCACGGATTTGCAGGATCGGCGCGCTCAGGGCGGCCACCGGGCGCATCGGGTTCGGCTGGCCTGGCACCGGATTGCCGCCGTAGAGCGCATAGCCCGGCCGCGCGAGATCGGACGCGAAGCCGGCACCGAGAAAAATCCCCGAGGAATTGGCGAAACTGGCCGGAATGCCGGGAAATGCAGTGCGAATTTCGGCGAACCGTCCCGCCTGGATCCGGTTTTCCGCCGCGTCCGGCACTTCGGACGACACCAGATGGGTCATCACATAGTCGAGTTCGATCCCGTCGAGTCGGCCCGGTTCGGCGCGCAGCCGGGCGAACTCCGCCGTATCGAGGCCGAGCCGCGACATTCCGGTATCGACGTGAAGCAGCGCCGGCAATGCCCGTCCAGCGGCCCGAGCCGCACGCTGCCAGCGCCCGATATCCGCGAGCGAATTCAGCACCGGGCGGAGATCGTGCGCGATCAGGTCTGCCTCCGCGCCGGGTGGGCTGCCGCCGATCACCGCGATGAAATGCTCCGGCAGCACCGCGCGCAGGGCAAGCGCCTCGTCAAGATTGGCGACGAAGAAATGCCGGCACCCGGCTTCGGCAAGGGCCGGCGCGATCAGCGCGGCGCCGAGCCCATAACCATCCGCCTTCACCGCCGCCGCCGTGGCCTTGCCGCCGGCGCGCCTATGGCGTTCCGCGAGCGAGCGCCAGTTCGCCGCTGCCGCAGCGGTGTCGATCGTCAGGGTCGGTCGGTTCACGCGGCGTTGCCGAACAGGTGCCGGCGCTGCCGGTGCTTTTCGACGTGGCGATCGAAACAGGCGCGCACTGCCCCGGCATCGCCGTAGCGGCGTTCGAGGTCGCGCAGGGTAAAATGCACCTGCGCCATCGACTGGAAATGGTTCATGAACAGATAATTCACCCCTGCCCCTGCCAGAGCGCCGACCACCGGCACCATCGACGACAGCGCCTGATCGGAGATCACCACAGAAAACCGCGCCGCGACGGTGCGCAGGAAAAGCGAAACCGGCGCGTGGGTCAACGCCCCGCGCACCGCCCAGTAGCTCGCCTCGGTATCGCCGTCCCTGACCGTGCCGAAACCGAACACCTCAAGACAGGCGCGGCGGGTCGCGAAATCGTCGAGATCCTCGCCGTGGCTGCGGGCGATTTCGGCGATCGCGCGGAACATCATCGCCATGCTGAACGGGATATCGGCGAGCGAGGCCATGCCGCCGACGAAGCCGGACGCGGCGCCACTCGCCACCACAGCGCCGCGATACAGCCGCTCGCGCGCCGGGCTGGCTTCCCTTTCCCGGGCAAGGCCGATTCGCGAGGCGCCCAGCATCGACCACAGCGCCTCGGACGCATAGTCCTCGATCGCCGCGCGGGTATTCGGCGCGAATGCGGTGAGCACCCGTGCGATCGCGCCGCCGGCGGTCCGGCCGATGCGGTTCAGCGCCCGGGTGAACAGGCCGTGCGCCGCGACGAAGCGCCCGGCCGCCTCGTCGATCAGCGCCAGATCGGCTTCGGAAAACCCCGAACAGGCATTGTCTCCGGCCGCTGCCATTCCCCCTGATCCTCTCCGTTCATCCAACTTCATTCATGTTGGGTGTCGAGATCGGCGAATCGAGTGAATTCCGCCTCGAAGAACAGGTCGATCTTGCCGGTCGGGCCATGGCGCTGCTTGGCGAGGATGAGTTCGGCCTTGTTATGCACCGACTCCATGTCCTGCTGCCATTTGTCGAGCGCCGACTGGAACTTGTCCTCGCTCTCATAGGCCATCTGCTTCGGCATCCTTGCCTGGAGGTAGTATTCGTCGCGATAGACGAACATCACCGCGTCGGCGTCCTGCTCGATGGTGCCGGATTCGCGCAGGTCGGAAAGCTGGGGCCGCTTGTCCTCGCGGCTTTCCACCGCGCGGGAGAGCTGGGACAGGGCGATTACCGGAACCGCGAGTTCCTTGGCGATCGCCTTCAGACCCTGGGTGATCTGGCTGATTTCCAACACCCGGTTCTCCGGCCTTGTGCCCGCCGCCGGGCGCATCAGTTGCAGGTAATCGACCACGATAAGCGCGAGACCTTTGGTTCGCTTCAGTCGCCGGCAGCGCGTGCGCAGGGCGGACAGGGTGATCGCCGGAGTGTCGTCGATCACCAGGGGCAGCCGCGATATCTTGCGGGAGACGGCGACGAAATTGTCGTAATCCTTCTGGCTGATCTCGCCGCGCCGGATCCGGTCGGACGAGACCCGCGCTTCTTCGGCCAGAAGACGGGTCGCGAGCTGTTCGGAACTCATTTCGAGCGAGAAGATCGCGACCGCCTGTTTCGCCTCGGCATTCGGATTTTCCGCCCGCGCCTCGGCGAGCAGCGCCCGCGCCGCGCCGAACGCGATTTTCGTCGCGAGCGCGGTCTTGCCCATGCCGGGACGGCCGGCGAGGATCAGCAGGTCGGACGGATGCAGCCCGCCTGTCCTTGTGTCGAGATCGACGAGGCCGGTGGTCAGGCCGGACACCTTGCCGTCGCGCTCGAACGCCTTGGCGGCGGTGTCGATCGCGAGCGCCAGCGCGGTCTCGAAGGTCATCGCCGTGCCTTCGGCGCCGCCTTTGGTCGCAAGCTCGAACAGCGCCTGCTCCGCCGCCTCGATCTGCATGGGGCCGTCGAGATCCGGTTCGGCGCCGAAGGCGCGGTTGACCGTGACCTCGCCGAGATCGATCAACTGGCGCCGGATCCAGGCATCGTAGATGGTGCGGCCGTAGTCCCCGGCATTGATGACGCCGACCATGGCGGCAAGAAGCCGGGTGAGATAGGCCGGGCCGCCGACCTCGTCGAGCATTCCGGTATGTTCGAAGCTCGCGCGCAGGGTGACCGGATCGGCGAGCTGACCGGCCTCGATCCTTCGTGCGATCGTCTCGTAGATACGGCCGTGGATCGCATCGGCGAAATGCTCGGGGGCAAGGAATTCGGAGACCCGCTCATAGGCCTTGTTGTTGGCGAGAAGCGCGCCGAGCAGCGCCTGCTCGGCTTCGAGATTGGCCGGTGGCAGGCGCTGGGACAGGCCGAGCAGAGGGGAATCGATGCTGTTCATCGCGCCGTTCTAGTCCCTCGGCCGGGCGAGCGACAGGCGCATCGCCCTGTGGATTAGGTGGATAAGGGGGATAAATCCGGCGATCGACATTCAGGCTGGTCGGTCACGGGAGACGGGCTCATGATTCCGAACTCAAACCGTCGCACCCTGAGGGGCGGTGAACGTCTCGTCAGTGACATTGCCCGTGTTCAGAGTTTCGGACGGCTCGAAAATCAGGATCTCCGCTTCCTCGTCGGCGGCGGTACGATGCTCGACGCCGCGCGGCACGACGACATATTCTCCCGGTCCCATGTCGCAAATCCGGTCGCGAAACTCCACACGGAAGCGCCCCTTCCACACAAGGAACATTTCCTCGCAATCCTCATGGTGATGCCAGGGGAAAACCCCCTGAACCTTGACGATCTTCACTTCCTGACCATTGAGGCCGGCAATCACTTTCGGACGCCAGTGCTCCGA